>NZ_JAKKRN010000029.1:0-59916 GCF_025654245.1 Shewanella sp. SM29 | reverse complement strand
CCCAAATCATCGCGTCCATCGGCAATTTACGCCGTCTTAACGTCGCAACGCCCTGAGAGTCTAGGCAAGATTGAATTAACTCAGGTTCTAACACATCTGCTAAGCAGGTGAATTCGGTTAGGCGGGTAATATGAGTACGGGCGAGTGCTTCTGAGAGTTGCATAAAAAAATCCGATGACATGAGGTCATCGGATTTTGATCTTTTCAGCGAGATCGTCAAGCGATCTGTCTTAACTGATCGGCATTAAGACTGAGTCTGGCTTTTTTATTAGAGTCTAAAACGGTACTTATCTATGACGTAACAACTTAATTAAAATCCCAGTCATTACATATCCGTCATTAATACGGGTTGACCAAAACCTTTAAGTTCAGCATGGGAGGACTCAAAATACTGCTGCCAAAACTGTTTCAACGGCAACATTACTTGACCGCCTCTAAATCCTTTTGATGTAGCAGGAACCCAACCCGCACCTAATACGTAAATATCTGCCTGCTTAAAATCACTCAGCATGTTCGCTTTTTGTATTTTTAGCATTTCTTGCTCAGGTTCGATAACTTTTAAGGTGTTTTTACTGTAAAAGCTGGTCACATCTGAATTTTCAACCATATCGGACACAAGTAACAATACTCGGCGTCCTTCGGTATCGGCAGCCACTTGCGGCGCAATAACCTGAGATAAATTACTGAGGATTTCAGTTTTAGGCAAATCCACATCATTAGGTTTAAAAGCATGTTTTATATGGGCATCAATTTTACTTCTAACGAACTGAGCCTGCTTATTCATGCAATTATCAAAAGCCATTAGATTTTTCTTCGATACGTCATCCCTGTCAGCAATATCAGTATCCAGCCTGCCACTAAACAAAACATCGGTATAAAAATCTTTTACATAAGCACTAAAGCTAATGATAGTGATTTTATCCCCAGCTTGTAGGAAGAGATGCACTTTCTCATGAACTAACTGTTTAATATTTATGTCCGGAGAAAAAGTACCATCGATCGCCACAAACAAATGTCGGCCAGAAACTGTCTTTGCTGTTAGTGGATCAATTTTGGCAAACTCGTAGCAACTTTTAATATCATTTCTCTCAGCGGCCATCGCAGGCAAACACATAGAAATAGCTAAAGTGCCAAACAAGCCAGTAACCACCAACTTAGCAAGCTTTGTCATTCCTGTCATGAACTTAACTCTCCAAGTATCTCTTTGCGTAAACGATCGCGCATCTGTTCTTCCGTTTCAACAACCTTTTTTTGCTGAGTTATTTCAGCAAGCAGCTCTTGTCGAATACGTTGTTCAGCTTGTTCTGGCGTTTCGGCCTCTGCAGCTTTTTTAGCATTCGCTTCAGCAACAAGCTCGGCTTTCAATCTTGCTTCCATCGCCTCTGGTGCTTCGGAAGTTTCTACCTCAACAATATGAGACGTTGCCACCACAGCGGCACTTTTCATCGCCTGATGGCTGGCTAATGTTTGATGCTCACGTAAACGTACCGATTGATCATATCGATTTTCGGCATTACCTAAATCTTCCATATACGTCAGGAATGAACGCTCACCACAGGCCTCTAACACCTCTAGCACCTTAGGATCTTGGCAATTAGTTTCGGCTTTTTGATTCATTCTTTGCTGCAAGTTAGTTAGGCGCTTCTGGGCTACACGCGCAACTTGCTGCTTTAAACGAGAATAATGCGTCTTAAACTCACGCTCACTTTTAAAGTTGCCAATTTCTTTACGCGCATCTTTAGAATGTTTGCCAGCAAATCCGGTTTTAAAACCAATTAAAATACCGAAAATCTGTAATAGGATGAATAAGAAAGCAAGAAAAATAAAAGTTCCCCAACCGCCTTTCTGTTCACGATCCCACACGTCATCCTTTGCTTTATCACCTGCACTTTTAGACTCATCCAGTAAGAGTGCTGGAGGTGCTTCAGCATAGGGGTCTTGTTCTTGATACAATCCACTCGTTTGCTGAATATTGACTTCATCAATGTGCATTTTTTCAAGCACTTGACCACGCACATAGGTTGCCAATACTGCAATAACTAGGATCGCAATAGCAGTAACCGTGGTGATGAAATAACGGGGCTTAACCTCTGCGTTAGTAGAGATCCGATTAATGAGTTGCTTATATTGAGGCTCATTATCATCCTCAAAGGTTTTATCTAAATTAATGCGAGTATTAGGTGCCAGTTCTGGCGTCGATTTGTCGCGGTTTTTAGCATTCTTCCACCAGACCTTGGCCTTTTTAATGAGCGAGTTAGCATGCAGCTCATGTCCAGTAAAGTGAGTTAAACCTACCAGTAAAACCGAGATTATGAAGGCGATACCCACAGCACCTTGCTGCTGTAGTTTTTCCGATGCTCCGGGAATCGTGAAACCTGAAAGAACGTAACTAAATCCCATTGCTTCAACAAACACTAAAGCGGCAATCAATATCCACCCCAAAATATGTAAGTTGTTACGACCATTTTCTGTCACTTTACCTAAATAGTCTTGGCTTTTACTGAAAAGCTCCTCGTCCTTATTCACTTTCTCATAATGAGCGGCAAAATCAGTACACAGTGCGACTTCAGTATTCAACCAATCCTTATCGTAAATCTTAACTTGGGTTTCATAATCTTTCGCTAAGCGACTCTCCTTACCGATTACCGGAAAGGCATACCATGTATTAAGCCACCAGAAACTGACCTTATCCCACCAAACCGTAATAATGACCACTAATACCATCAACGAAAGTAACAGCGACACTAACGTGCGATACTCATTAAATAACATAGACACAAAATCCATTTACCGCTCCTAAGCACATTGCTTATAACAATTTGGGTTCAAAATCGGCTTCATAAACCGTTTTATTCTTCTCGTAGTACAACTTGCCAGCAATCGCGGTCGCTGAACGATCGATTGGCATCACCACATCTATACAGCGCACAGGAGAGTCTTTTTCCGTTGTAAAAACACGATATAACAAGCCTTTATCACCATAATAAGTCTCTACATGGCTCGTAAGCTGATAATTTGGATCATCTTTACTTGAACCTTTGTAATTCTTCCAAATATTCACTTTAGGCGCAGAAACAGCAGTGCCACTGTCCTTAATCACAGCAACAGGGGTCAAACCAATATAATGGCCATTCACTTTATAACCCCAAGCAGTACCATTCATACCCGGTAAATAATCTGCTGTGTTGTAATCCTTACGATTATAGCTCTCACCTGTGGCTAAACTCTTCACGTCCCCCGTGACTCTCGGTCCCTCAACGGCGCAATTTAGGCTAGAGACTTCAGATGCATACGCCTTGCTAAATAATGCAAAACCGCTCTCTTTTTTAGCACCCACTAACTGGGTAAAGTTTGTCGATGGGTCGAGCATTTTCTTACCACCAAAATCTACCAAGGCTTTTTGCAGTTTCACTGGCTCAAGTAACTTGACGATTTCCGACTCCGTCATTTGTATTTGAGCTGGTTCAAGGCGAGAAGTGCTCGGTTTAGTTGGCTGAGTTGTAGGCTGCTTTTCCACTTGATTAGTAGGCTTGGCTGCTGCCACTTTATCCTGCGATCGGCGGGATAAATAACTCAAATTTGCCTTCTGTTTGTATGAATAAGCCAGTAATTGATCCGGTTTACCGTCAATTTCAATAATTTCTACTCGACGATTTTTTGCTTTGCCAGCGTCATCACTATTAGCTGCAACAGGCTGTGACTCCCCTGCACCTTGGAAGAATAATCGCTCAGTCGGAATGCCAGCTTGATTAAAGAGGGTTGCCACATAACGCGCTCTCGCTTCGCTAAGCTCTTGATTTAACGATTCAGCACCACTGGCATCTGTATGACCTGTAATCAAAATGTTTTGTTTAGAGTCTTTATAGATAGCGGCGAGTTTTTGAAATTTTTGTTTAGCTTGTGGCGTCGCCTCTGAAGCTCCAGAAGCAAACATCACTTCACTATTACTCGAAACTGTCGCAGCCATACCCACAACTTGATAATTAGCGTACTTTTCTGAATCTTCCTTCGACATGGTTTGTTCGGTTGAACTGATCAGTAAGCTACTTTGTTGTTCATCTGATGCTTTTGAAGCGCTGATTGAAGTAAATTGAATATCAAGATTTTCTGTTTTCGCTAACTGTTCTAATGCTTCGCGTTTTTGCTGAAAATCATAACCAACGGTACAACCAATCGCAGCACCAGCGGCACCGCCATAAAGCATACCTTCATTGCCACCTAAATAATTCCCAATCAGTACACCTAAACCAGTACCAATAGCACAACCAATAACAGTTTCTTTATTATCTTCAACAGATTGAGTGATGGCACAACTGCTAAGCGCTAATACGCCAGCAACTGCGAGCGATATGGATTTCAAATTTGACTTCATAGTCATCCCTAACTTTTTAAAAATTCAAAATTGAATTTTAGATGCAATAAATTAAGTTAAGGATTAGAAGGAATTAGCCCTAAAAAGTCAATCTAAAGTTGATACTGATGTAACCAAAATATTAATTAAGGCTGAAATTTGTGAGCAACTTTATATCGAAGATATTTAAGCGACTGACACAGGAGTTGTCATAAAACAGTTTTATCCTAATGTGAAATCACAATCACTATGCAAAAAAATCATTACTGGGAATCGTTTCTCAGTTGCACCAAATCTTTCATAGACCTCATAATCTGCACATGACTAATCTCTCTCTTTCTCCCCATATTACATTTTACTAAGGTGGCTATGACATTTTCGTTGTTAGATATTTCTGCATTGGTGTGGTTTATCGTTTCTTGGGCTGGCTACACCGCCTTTGCCCGTAGCAAGGCGAGAGATACAGACTGTATTGCCCGTGGTCTGCATAAGCATAGAATTTACTGGATGCTTGAGGTGATGACCCGCGGTGTGCGCGTGGGTGATGCGGCACTACTGGCCAACTTAGAACGCAATATTGCCTTTTTTGCCTCGACCACGCTGTTTGTGCTTGCGGGTGTACTGACCTTATTTGCGCAAGTTGAACGACTAGAAAGTGTTATTGCGACGATTCCCTTCGCTACGCCACCGAATCATGCGCTGGTGCAAGTCAAGTTAGCTCTGCTAGTCGGCATTTTTGTGATGGCCTTCTTCCAGTTTACTTGGTCAATGCGTCAATACGGCTTTGTGAACGTGATGATAGGCGCGGGTCCTCTGGACACCGATGGCTCAAATGACAATCTCAAAGCCTATGCAAGACAAATGGCGACAGTGCAAGATCAAGCGGCACACTCCTATAACTATGGTTTACGCGCCTATTACTTTTCAATGGCGGTATTGTGCTGGTTTGTACACCCGATACTCTTTATCTCGGCCAGCTTATTTGTGGTAGCAACCTTATATCGCCGCGAGTTCAAGTCCCGTGCCGTTCTGGCGATCACGGCAGCGAAAGGCCATCTCCAAATAGAGAGCCAAGTGCGAGAAACCGCCCGCAACCATAAAATAGAATCATAGCCTTGGCGGTTTAGGCCGCTGGCGTCATCTTGATTGGAATTATTGTTCTATACTCTTTGGGTCATGTTTCTATTGAATTACTGGGAGAGTGCCATGAGCGATAACTTATTAACCTTAGATGAAGTGTGCAAAATGCTAGATAAAACACCAGCGACCATCAAACGCTTCGCTCGGGAGAATTTACTCTCAAGTGTTCAAGATGGTGACGAATTAAAATTCCCTGAAGCGGAAGTTAAACGCTACCTCGCCTTTTCACAACGCTTAGGCTAAAACGCATCAAGTAACTCACGGCAAATAAAACTGAGTCATCAGTATTTAAGCCGTTTGAATTTGTAAAGGTGGCTTGAATTGAAATGTGATACTCGAATTTAAGTATGCTGCTTAAGTTTAAGTCGTCGATAGCAAGTTAAAACAGGCAGTGAATGCGATATGGACAGTGACGCTCAAAGGGATTTGAACTGAGCTATAGCGGTTTGTTTCGAAGGATTGGTTAGCCGAATTTAGCGGTGCAAGCCATTAAACTTAAGCTATGGAACTTTAAGCTATTAAACCTCAAGCTGTTAATCCAAAAAATTCAATCCATTACTTATTATTTAAAGCCTGCTGCAACTGCCGATAGGATAACCACTCCCGCTGCGTTTCACTTAAACCCAAATCGGCGGCGAGTTGTTGCAATTGCACTTCATATTTAGGCAATAGGGTTTCATCATTGGTCATAATCGCGAGTTCAGCAAAATCCCCTAAACCTTCGATATGATCGATTGTTAGATGAAATTCACCCAGAAAATAGATACTGCGGCGCTTTTTAATTTCCAGTACACACTCATAACCTAAGGTATGCAGCATACTTTTTGCTTTTGTTGCTTCAGTGATATTCACGGCTTCACAGCGGTCTTTTTCTGGCCCTTTCACTATCCACAGCATTATCCCCGATGGCTGCATCTCACGGATACACAAGCTCTTGTGCTCACCTTTAAGTGACTGTGATGGCAGATCAAAGTAACAGTCATGCTCAAGGTTATCTTCGAGCATGACCTCGGGATTTCTCATTTGTAAGGCAGCGAAAAAATCGTGGCGATCCAATAAGCGATATTTAAGCTCGACCTCAAACTTACCATTAAAATGAGCATTAATTTGTGGGGCTAATGCTTCTGGCATCGCAGGGTTCATAGATTCATATCCGCTTTTAATGGGTAAAATATATCGCTATTTATAATATTAAGCGCCAACGCCTTAATTCCAAAAGATTAAATCCAAAACCTTAAGCAAGTCTGTGGTACAAGGCCTGATACTCTACACTGTCTTCAATTAAGCTCTGGTGAGTACCAGACGCAATAATCCTCCCCTGACCGAGTAAATGAATTTGATCCATCTTCGCCATAGCCGTTAAACGATGGCTAATCATCAGCAAGGTTTTATCCTGAGCAAACTCAAATAGTAAACTTAAAATCTCTCGCTCGGTGCGTTTATCTAGCCCTTCTGTTGGCTCATCAAGCAATAGCAGCGGCGCATCACGCAGCAGTGCTCTTGCTACACCAATACGGCGCTGCTCGCCACCCGAAAGCTGACGTCCACCTTCACCAATCCACATATCCAGCGGCTTATCACCGGTGAGTAAAGCGCCAAGTCCAACCCGCTGTAACACATCAATCAAGCGTCCGTCGTGGGCCGTGCGTTTCTCACCTTCGATAACAGGTAGCGCTAATACTAAATTTTCCCGCAAGGTGCCCGCAAACAAATAGATGCGTTGGCTAATCACAGTTATCGCATCCCTAAGGCCGCGCTCGCTGTAATCTGAAAGAGGAAGACCATCGAGCTTGATGTGCCCTTGCTGCGCTTGCCATTCGCGGGTAATCAGCGCCAGTAAACTCGACTTACCGCAACCCGTTGGCCCAAGTAACGCGACTTTTTGCCCCGCTTTTATCTCAAGGGACAAGCCTTGCAGCACGTGTTGATCATCTCGATAACCAAAGTGGATATCTTCAATCTGTAAGGCGCCAGATTTTGCCCTCAGGCCAGTATCGGCAACAAATTGAATATCGGCCTCTTGTTCGGTGATTTCATTAATCCGTGTCGCCGCCAATACGCAGCCTGACAAATGCTGAAACGCGCCCGCAATCGGCATCATCATCTCAACGCAGGCCATAGTGGCAAACACCATAAGCGCAAACATGGGGCCCGGCGGCACCGCATCACCCACGCCTTGAGCGGCTAAATACAGCATCATGATCAAGGCTGAACCAGTGGAGAGGATCAACATGGCTTGGCTGAGCGCAGTGATATTGGCCATCGCACTTTGGCTGCGAAACAGCTCTGTCTGCGCATCATTCAGTTTTTGCCTGAATCTGTCGTTGGCGCCAAATAGGCTGAGTTCGGCTTGGCCTTGCAGCATATCTAACAACTGCACCCGATAATGACGCTTGGTTTCGAGCATAGTCCGGCTCGGCGCGTGTCCAAGGCGATAAAATAGCAGTGGCATCACCAGCCAAATGGCGACTAAAAACAGGCAAAGACTGAGGGCAAGTTTGGCATAGAACCAAGCGAGAAATAGATACAAGAGCCCAGTCATCAGCAGTGATGCAGCCATAGGCGTGAGCAGTCGCAGATATAGATGATCTAGGGTATCGATATCGGCAACTAAGCGATTAAGCATGTCGCCACGGCGTAGCCCCTGCAGATTTTTAGCACTGAGCGGCAAGAGTTTACGCCACGCCCAAACGCGAAGCTCTGTCAGCAGCTTAAAGGTCGCCTCATGGGTCGCTAAACGCTCGCCATAACGACTGGCAGTACGGGCAATTGATAAGAAACGTACCCCGCCAGCGGGAGTGAAAAAGTTAAAGGACTGCGCCGTGATTATCGTCAAACCCGCGACCGCAGTAGCAGAAAGAAACCAGCCCGAAAGTGACAGTAAACCTATGCCAGCCATCAAGGTAATAATGGTCAGCAGCAAGCCCACGGACATCATCAGCCATTGGCGCGAGAACAATCGAATAAAGGGGATTAGCACTTTCATTGGGCCTCTCCTTTAGTTGGCTCGGCGGCAATATCGACCGGAGTGTCACTATCAAGCTGCGTATCACTGCCACTGACCGATAACGGTACAAGTTCAATATCCGCCACGGACTCAATATTCTCACGCAGCAAGGTTTGGAATAAGCCGTGCGTGTTAGACAAAGTGGTAAAGTCGCCCCGCTGTACTATCAAGCCTTTATCGAGCACAAGAATAGTATCCATTTGATCTAACTGATCTAATCTGTGGGTCACCATAATGCACATCTTACCCGCCATGGCGCGATTCAGCGCTGAACTCACCGCCTGCTCACTCTGGCTATCTAAACTGGCTGTGGGTTCATCAAGGACAAACAAACTCGCCTGCTGCCCAAGCGCCCTTGCTAAAGCAATACGTTGAGCTTGGCCGACGGATAAACCGGAAGATTGCTCACCGACCGGCGCATCTAAACCCAATGGCTGCGCCTTAACGAAGTCGCTGATATTGGCCTCAGCCAGTAAGTGCCACAGCGTATCGTCGGGCAGAGTTGGGTCGGCTAAGGCCACGTTATCCCGCACTGTGCCGTGAAATAACTGCGGTTCCTGTCCAAGCCAAGCTAAGTGCTGTCGCCAATGGGCTAAGTCTAATGCGGATAACTCATGGCCATTAATCAACAAATGGCCCTTGTAGGGTAAAAATCCCAATAAGGCGTTGAGTAAACTGGTTTTACCCGCTCCGCTCGGACCAACTAAAGCTAAGCGTTCCCCCTCTTTTAACTCAAAACTCAGTGGGCCAAGTAAACGCGTACCATCGACACTGAACACCTCAAGATTGTCGGCACTCAGCGTCTCTATGCTATTGATACGGAAGTGGCCGACAAACTCAGGTTCCGGATGTTCGAGCAAGGTAATCAAGGCTTCTGCCGCGCCTATAGCCTGCGCCTTAGCATGGTAATGAGTCCCCATGTCGCGCAGCGGTTGATAAAACTCAGGAGCTAAAATCAGAATAAATAGCCCAGTAAATAGGCTGAAAGGAATACCACCCATGTCAGGATCTGTACTTGAGCTGATATTGGCATGGGCGCCATAGTAGCCAAAATCTAAGTGACCTAAGTAACTAAAACCAAAATAAACCGCCAAAACAGCAATCGATACCGCGGCAAAAAACTCTAAGACTGCTGAGCTTAAAAAGGCCATGCGTAGCACCGACATAGTGCGGCTACGAAACTCTTCTGAAGCACTCGCGATCACCTTAAGTTCGGCATCACCACGGTGAAAAAGTTTCAAGGTGCTTAAGCCTTTTAATCTATCCATAAAATGGCCGCTCAATCTTGCAAGCGCACTGAAGTTCTTGCGATTAGCATCGGCAGCGCCCATGCCAACTAAGATCATAAACATAGGGATTAATGGCGCTGTGAGTAACAGGATTAAGCCTGCCGCCCAGTTAATCGGGAATACCGCCGCTAAAATGAGTACGGGAATAAAACCAGCAAGGCTGATTTGCGGAAGGTATCTGGCATAAAAATCTTGTAAATCTTCGACTTGCTCTAAGACTATGCTTGCCCAACTCCCTGCGGGTTTACCTTTAATAAATGCCGGACCTAGCTTAGTCAACTTGTCCATCACTGCCGCGCGAATATGGCCACGTAGACGCTTACCCGCCTCAAAACTGGCGCGTTCACGCCCATAAGCCAGCAAAGCACGCAGTAACATCAAGGCAATTAGCGCAATAAAATGAGGTGTATAGGTATCAATATTCACGCTGGAACTGATCGTTTGGGCATTGTCAGTTAGCGGTATAACTTGCCCTATGATCACGCCATCCAGAATCGTCGCGATAATATAAGCCTGCGCCACCATAGCGACGGCGCTTATCATCCCAAGCCATAACAACAATTTAAGGAACAGGCCACAGGCTTTTTTCTGGGCTTTAAGCCAAACGAGAAGGGATTTTTCTAACGACTTATCCATGGTGCTCCAACAAGAAAACAATTAAGCGACTCGTAGCGGGATCGACTATCGATAATAATTCAGTTTAAGGGGCTTGCAACAGCTAAAAAGTTCCGATAGGGACGCAGTATCGCAGGCATCTACAACAGATGAAACCCTATCACAGACTTTTGCTAGCGGACTCACAAAAACGAGCTAAAGATAAATAAATCTAGGAGTTAACGGAACTTTACCTAGTACTAGCCTGATTTTAAAAACTTAGGTAGCATGAAGCTCTTTGTATTAAATGTCCTCTATCTATCTATCTATGCCAAATAAAAATGCTGGTTTCACCCTGATTGAACTCGTTGTGGTTATTATTATTCTTGGCGTATTAGCCGTAGTAGCTGCACCTAAATTCATTAATTTACAATCAGATGCCTATAAGAGTCAGCTCTCAGGTGCACTGGCTTCGATGAAATCCGCCGTCACTTTATTCAAATCAAAGTCGGAAATTGCTAATAGTGGCACCACGAATAGAGTCGTTTACGACGAAATCCGTGGTGAAAACTATCAGCCTTGGGCTGCCAGTACCAGCGGTATAACGCCAAGTACGGCTTACACGACTCCGCCAGAAATTTTTAAAGCGGCAGGGCTAAATGTGAATGAGTGGTCCTATCGAATTTACACCACCAACGGCACCTATGAAGTTATCGCCACACCAAAGCAAAAACTGAACCTTGCCACGCCCACAGAAGCGCAAGTCGAAGCGACAAATTGCTATATCGACTATAAATGGGAGACAACGGGCGTTCCCACTTATAAAAAAGTCGACACTGGTTGCTAGGCGACCTTAACGATAAAATATCTATATAAAAACAGCGAGTTAACCTGAGGTTATCTCGCTGTTTTATTTACGATCTAAACTCATTTTGTTGTTAATGCTTACGTTTACAATTAAGCATTTTTAAAGAGTTCGCGCTTATTGCACTCCACCGTATTTCACTAGCACATGCCAGAGCAACTTAAGTTCATGGGCGACTTGCGCACGATTACCGCGGTCACGCCAATGCTGGGGCGAATGGTATAAATCCCGCGCCGCCACGCCTATGGCATAGGCATCGACTCTGTCTTCTATGGCAATCCGATTAGCCAGCGATGGCATAGTTGGCCCACGGAAATCACTGGGGATCTGCGCCGTATGCAGGCTAAAGCCACCATGATATTGCAGCTCAATATCATATTTATCGCAAATTTTACTTAAGCTTGCGCCAATATCAGTCCCCTTAAAACTGGGGTCCGCCACCAGCATGGCGATATCTTCATCGAGGGAAACATCACCATGGATCTGCGCCTCTATATAATGGTCAAGATTATTCGATAGCGGCCGCTCGAAACGTGACAGCAAGGAAGCATTGAGCTGATGCCCCAAGTAATGGATCACATTCAGCGGCTTAAAATCGGTTTTGCCTAAGGCATAGTGACGCTCAAAACTCTCAGTCAGCAGCGCCGCTAAAATATCATCGAAACATGACAGCGTGCCCTTCTCTTTCGGATTACGATACGAGTCGAGATAACTAAAGGTTGAGCGCGCCATCGCACTCGTATGAGTCAGAAAATAGCAGCTACCAAAGCGCGGCGCAGGGCCGTCCTGCCACATCCCCAGATCGAGTGCACCGTATTTAGGCCGAGATTTAGTGCCCTTGTATGCATCCCCAAAAAGCTGATTTTCCCAATGATCCCGTGGGCCACCTAACTCAGGTGACAACTGACCATTAGAAATATGGGTCTCAAACTGGCTGCGGTATTGACCATCGCGCAGTAAACCTTCGGCCACAGTCATACCACGGCTATCGATTCTATCGGGATGAAAATGCAGAGCAATTCGGCCACAGTTGAGCAATTGTTTAAGCGCGAGTTGCATCTCATGCATGGGGATATTTGACATCTGCTGCACATTTTTAATCACAGCGACGGCTTGTTCACTGCGTCCTCGTGCAAGGCGTTCAATATGCTGTATCGCTGTCATAATCCACCTATAAATGAGAGGCGTTTAACCGTTCCCACAATGCCTCATCCTAAAATAAACGTGAGATAAATCGCAAGCATGCAGAGAACAGCTCTTAAGCCACTCCATCTAAATGACTAAGTTAAACATGAATGACTCAGTTAAACGTGACCGTGAAAACACTCAATAATTCTTTCGCTCGGTTCATTGTTAAAAATTCAGCGAATAACATCAATCACGAACTGAACAGATAGCGAAACCAATTGCGTTATTAGTTAATTCTACTCCAATCGACTTTAGTTTATACCACTCTCATTATTGTAGCGTGATCTACCGCTAACTCATTCTAACTCTAAATAAAAAATGCCTATGACTTCAATTGATATTATGAAATAGGCCTAATAGTCATCTTGTTCCTTGAAATCAATTAACTTCCATAACCTCAAACTCTGCCATCTAAACTTGCGCCTAAAAGATAAGCGAGGCCGAGTGAAAGCCGCCGACAAGCGATTTATGTGCCAATATGAATGAAACCCAGCCCAAAAACCTTTATTAGATGGCACTTAAAGCCCTGATCCTGTAAGCTGCACGCCCGCCAGCAGACCTGGCTATTGACCATAAATGCAGCACAGTGTTGCCACAAGAGACCAATCTATGAGTTTTACCTCCCTGGGCTTATCGGCCCCGATACTTAAAGCCGTTGCCGAACAAGGCTACGACACACCTTCGCCAATCCAAGCTCAAGCAATTCCCGCTGTGCTTCAAGGCAAAGATGTGATGGCGGCCGCCCAAACAGGAACAGGTAAAACAGCAGGTTTCACCCTACCTATGCTCGAACTCCTGAGTAAAGGTAACCGTGCCCAAGCAGGCCAAGTGCGCGCATTAGTGTTAACTCCGACACGCGAATTGGCAGCTCAGGTTGCAGAAAGTGTTGAAACCTATGGTAAGAATTTACCACTGCGCTCAGCGGTGATATTTGGTGGCGTGCCTATCAACCCACAAATCGCGAAATTGCGCCACGGTGTCGACGTATTAGTCGCCACACCTGGTCGATTGATGGATCTATATAATCAAAAAGCGGTGAAATTCAGCCAGCTTGAGATCTTAGTGTTAGATGAAGCCGACCGCATGCTCGACATGGGCTTTATCCGCGATATCCGTAAAATTTTGGCCATTTTACCTAAGCAACGTCAAAACCTGATGTTCTCAGCCACCTTCTCCGATGAAATTCGTGAGCTGGCAAAAGGCCTAGTCAATGATCCAGTCGAAATTTCGGTCACGCCACGTAACGCGGCAGCGACCACAGTAAAACAATGGGTTTGCCCAGTTGATAAGAGCCAAAAATCGGCACTCTTGATCCAACTCATCAAGCAAAACGATTGGCAACAAGTGTTGGTATTCTCGCGCACTAAACATGGTGCTAACCGTCTGGCGAAAAGCCTTGAAGAGGCAGGTATCAAAGCCGCCGCTATCCACGGTAACAAGAGCCAAACCGCCCGTACTAAAGCCTTAGCCGACTTTAAAAATGGTCAAGCTCGCGTACTGGTTGCGACCGATATCGCCGCCCGCGGTTTAGACATAGACCAATTACCACAAGTGGTTAACTTCGACTTACCGAACGTGCCAGAAGATTATGTACATCGTATCGGCCGTACTGGCCGCGCTGGCGCATCGGGTCAAGCCGTGTCACTGGTAAGTAACGAAGAAATCAAACTGCTGAACGATATCGAGCGTTTAATCAATCGCGTATTAGACCGAGAAATGGTTGAAGGCTTTAACCATGAATTGCCAGAATCACGTTTAGGTGGCGGTGGGAAAAGTAGCGGTAAATCAGTACCAAGTCGTAGAAATACCCGCAGCTCAAACCAACCTAGCTCACGCGATGGAGCTCCAAGAAGCGCCGAGCATAAAGACGGTCAACGCAGCGGTGACGTCGCGCGCGGTCACAAGCCAAACGACAAGAATCCAAGACACAGCGGTGAAGCCAGTAGCGCCCCCCGCAGTGATGCCAAACCTCGTCCACCACGTTCAAACGATGGCCGAGCCAATAGCGCAGGCGCTAGTCGTCCAACTGAAAGCCGTTCAGGCGCTGGCGAAAATCGTGGCCAAGCGGGTGAGAATCCTTACGCCAATGGTCCAAAGAAAAACACCCGTCGCCCAAATAATGGTGCGAGTCGTCCAAGACACTCACAGGATTAATGCAAAAGCTAAGCGAACTTGCTTAGCGATTTAGCCGTATTAAGTCCTAAACAGAAACGCCCAACTCCGCATGGAATTGGGCGTTTTTGTTTGTCTTAGTTTGTCTTGATCGATGCTTAGCTCGTTATCTACGCTTTGAACAATAATCGGCTTGAACAATCACTGCCTTAAAAACAGCCTAAAACGGCAACCTAAGTTAATTCGCCTTTGTATCTGGCAACTGCTGCAGGACTTCATCCGTAAAATAAGGTTCATCTTCAACCCAAAAAATGTAGTCTAAGCCTAGGTAATTTTGCGCAAAATCCAGCAGCTCAGGCACAGTATTCTTTTTACCCGTTTTAGGATTAATCTGCCGCAAATTACCGTCTTGCACCGCCATACCTTTCACCAGTGTCGCTGGGTAATCTTTAATAAAGGCATAACTTTGTGCCATATGACTTTTACGGTAAGGCATCAAATCTGGGCCACCCACACCCATGTTGAGCGATTTGGCTTGCGCAAATAAGCCTCGCATATAGCCTTTGTCATTCCATGGCAGCCATTCGTCTGGCAAAAAGTTCAAATACACCATAGCGGTTGAATGCTGAAATGACTCAGCTAATACCTGCATATTCTCGCCAATCGCATCGATATAGGCTTTAGGATTAAAATCACTGGGGAAGGTGGTCGTTCCATCGGCGTTTTCAGTCCCCACATCAATTGAGCTTTCACTAAAGTTAATGCCCGCAATTTTCCCATCAAACTCTTGGCCAAGCTGACGCACCAATTGTTGATAACGTGCACGCACTGAGGGCTCCCACATTTTGGCTGACCAGCCATACTCATCATCCGTCACCGGTTTATTGGGATCACGCTCTGGTGCACTCAACATGCTTTGCTTCAACACACCGCCTTGATAAATAGGATCATCGAGCAAATAACGCGGCACATTGACTCTGGGCGTAAAGGATTTCTCTTGCAGCTGGATCCACAATTTTTTGCCTATCGAATCGAGATATGCAATATCGGCCCTAATCGCGCTGAAATCATATTCGCCCTGCTTAGGCTCTAAACTGCGCCAAGTATAAACAATCTGCGCACCGCCAAAACGGGGATCGCGCAGCGCCTTGTCGGCACGAATGTTTTCTCCGTTAGCCTCACGATGGTTAATGTAGATGAAGTGCTGTAACGGTTGCGGCTCTGGCAGAATTGATGCGGCGCTCGCTGCGCTCAAAAAGATGCTTAGTAAAATAGTCCATCGAAACATAAATACTCCAAACCGATGCAGCCTTATCACCTGACAAAGCCGTTAATCCGCTCATTTATTTTTTACTCAGAATCACTTCTAACACAGGCAAGCTGAGGGGCATATCAATTAAGCAGACAAATACAAAGTGTTACTTAATCGCCCAATAAGATTCGCGGTGAAGTAGACACAAAGGTGTAATGACTACCGCTATAAAACCGAACAAAAAAAGGGAATAAACCTGAGTTTATTCCCTTTAAAAATAGAGCGAATTAAATCGAGGTACGATTCAACTCAAGCTAGGCCAAACTTACTTCATTGGCCAAGCGCGGTAAGATTTTCCTTTGATCCGGCCGCCAGTAATTTTGTTCAGTGCTTTCTTGGCAACCTTACGATTAACGGCCACATAGGCGCGGTAATCTGTCACTTGGATTTTACCCACCTGTGAGCCTTCGATACCGTTTTCGCCTGTCAGCGCGCCTAAGATATCCCCTGGACGCAGCTTTTCCTTCTTACCACCATCGATCTGCAAAGTGATCATGGTTGGCGCTGCAGGCGTGTTGCCGAGCAGGCTTTCAGATGGCAGTGATTCGCTGGTGATTTCGCGCTCTAAATACTCTTCTAACAAGGCAATTTTGTAACCGTCTTGGTCGTTATAGAAGGTATAAGCGGCGCCTTTACTGCCCGCACGGCCAGTACGACCGATGCGGTGAATGTGCACTTCGGTGTCATAGGCGACGTGATAGTTAAACACGGCATCCAGTGCATCGATATCTAAACCACGGGCAGCAACGTCGGTCGCCACTAATACACAGGCACTCTTATTAGCAAATTGCAGCAGGGTTTCGTCCCTGTCTCTTTGCTCTAAATCGCCGTGCAAAGCCAATACGCTAAAGCCTAAACCTTCAAGCTCATCGGCCACTTTTTGGGTTTCGCGTTTAGTGTTACAAAACACCACTGCACTTTCAGGCTTATGTTCTAACAACAATAATTGCAGCGCTTGCATACGCGCCTTGTCATCGTCTAAGTGATAAAAATGTTGAGCTATGCTTAAGCTGTCGTGATTACCTTCAACTTTAACCATGCTTGGGTCATACATGATTTGCTTAGCAATCGATTGAATTTGCTCAGGGAACGTCGCGCTAAATAGCAGCGTCTGACGCTCACGTGGCGCTTGTTCGATAATCGCATCGAGAGCGGGTTGGAAGCCCATTTCTAACATGCGATCGGCTTCATCGAGCACTAACATGTTGAGATTGCTTAAATCTAGACGGTTGCGATCTAAGTGATCGACGATACGACCCGGCGTACCCACAATAATGTGTGCACCGTGTTCCAGCGAGCCAACCTGTGGCCCCATAGGCACACCGCCACAAAGTGTCAGTACTTTAACGTTATGAATACCACGGGCAAGAGTACGGATTTCCTGCGCCACTTGGTCGGCCAACTCACGGGTTGGGCATAACACTAAGGTTTGAATGCGAAAGCGTTTAACGTCTAACTTGTTCAGTAATCCTAAGCCGAAGGCGGCCGTTTTACCCGAGCCAGTTTTACCCTGACCTATCACATCCTGCCCCGCTAAAATGGGTGGCAAACTTTGCGCCTGAATTGGCGTCATCTCGTTGTAGCCCATAGAAGAAAGGTTCTCAAGCAGTTCGGGTTTTAGCTTAAGAGTCGAAAAAGCCATTGATGGATTAGGCTTAGTATCAGAGTTGCTCAAGGTGAATATCCTGTGGTGGGTAACGAAGCGGCTGCTAGGTTACTGAAATTGCGTTACTTATCGATTAAACTGGTCTATCAAGATTCAGGTTAGCTTTGGGCTAGCTTGAGTTTAGATTTAAGCGCTAGGCTCGCTCAACCCAAAAGCACGGCTATTGTAGCAACAAAGCGCGGCTTTTGCCTCAAGTCCTTAAGCAATAGACATAGTAGGCGTGAACAGCAATAAAAAAGCCCTGCAGGAATACAGGGCTTAAACTTAGATTTAGGTTTGGGTTTAGAATTAGCTCAGCGCGGCAGATTTAACAAATTACGCGATCTGGCCGAAACGCCCTTCTTGATAATCGCGAATCGCCTGCTGAATTTCCGCTTGGGTGTTCATCACAAAGGGACCCATCTGGACGATTTTTTCACGGATAGGTTTACCCGCAAATAGTAACATCCCAGCGCCGCGCTCATTGGCTTTAAGCTTAAGCACACTTTGGCTATCGAGCACTAAAAACTCGCCCTGATGATGTTGATTTGAAGCAGATGACCACTGCGAATCTTCGCCTTTACTCGAATCGCTTTTATATAAGTCACCTTGGTACAAGTACAAGGCGACAAACTCATGTTGAGACAAATCAAGCGTGGCCTCAGCATTTGGCGATAGACTTAAATCAGCAATGGCTGCTTCGCCCGCTAATCCTTGAATAGCCGCACTAATAAGCGGTTGATCTTTAAAGCCCCAACCACCCGCTAAAGCTTTTAAGCTAGCGCCAGTGTTATTGGTCGTCTCAACGCTCGCGCTACCCGCAGTATCTTGATACTTAGCTGGACGCAACTTGTCTTTGGCGGGCATGTTGACCCAAATTTGGAATCCATGCAGACCATCGATAGCATCTGCCAGCGGCATTTCAGAGTGTACTACTCCGAACCCGGTGCTCATCCACTGCACATCGCCGGCACGAATCGCCTTCACATTGCCCATTTGGTCGCGATGCTCAAAACCGCCCTTACGAATATAAGTGAACGTCTCCATCCCGCGATGGGGATGTGCGGGGAAGCCACCGATAAAGTCTTGTTCATCATCGGATTTTATTTCGTCGATCATCAAGAAAGGATCAAATTTAGTCGTCACAAAATCGGCGACACGGCGAATATTGACCCCATCGCCATCCATCGCGGCTTTGGCGGAAAACTGACTTAATACTTTCATTGCTGCTCTCCTATCGGTTGAGCAAAGCGATGCGTGAAACGCCAAAATCATACGGCTAACACAAGACGCAAACGCTTTGCTGATTGAGGCAGAATAACAAGGAAGTTTACAAAAGAATAACGCGAAATCACGGCCTAAACATTCGAAAAAATAGAACGGTAGGCTGTTGATATCCACTCACACAGGTTTGCCATCGTATTGACTCGTCAACTTGCAGCCAGTCCGCCCATGGGGCGGACGGTCGTCTCGCTAATCACCATGACTCACTTTTTGGCATTAGCCTAACCTGTAGATTTAAAAGATATACGCAACACACTTTGGGACAAAAATGAGTTAGGTTATTAACTCTAACTCGTCATTTTCGGATGAAAATCTCTATGGGCTAACGCCCGCAGCACGCGCGGCTTTGTAGTGAAGGCGGAGCCGCAACGAAAAGGCCGTCGCTGTGCCTGCGATTGTTAGGCATTTCTACTTCCGGCCCCTCGAAATATAGTCGGCATATTCATCTTGAATCATAAACTCGTTCAATAACCTTTCAGATGATCCTGCGAATCGTTGCTCAATAAACTCTATCGCTTGGCCAAATGAAGTGTATGATTTGACCTCATTCGCATCCTCTAGATCTGGATCTAGTGGACCAAACTCATAAATATCAAGGAATGATTCATCACCCAAATCAGCAGTTTCGTAAACTGAAACATCTATTTCGGATTTGGAAACTCGAACGCTTAGCCACTGAATACCAGCACGGCCATCCCGTTCACAGCCACCAAGAAAGCACTCAACTGCTTTTCCTCGCTTAAGCGCCGACTCAGCTTCTTGAAGATTAAGGTATCTACGGCTCATTTTGTATGCCTAACGCCGCAAACAGCGGCCGAACGATAGTGAGGTCCAGCACAGGCGCTTTTTGCCTGTGCACCGCTGCTTTGCTTTGTTAGGCATTTTGAACAACCACTGTTTGCGAGCTTGGTGAACTGTACTGCCATGCTTCAGACCCGCTACAAGCTTCTGTAACAACAAACTCCGCCCCACCTTGAAATCTAAGTGACAACAAGGGCTGACTTGAAACTGATGTTAACAGTAAACCGATAAGACTTACCAATGCATCACAAAAACCAAACTGCCCTTGCAGTAACAAATTTCCGTCCTGCTTTAGTTCAGCTGTGTTGTAAATGCTAAAACAAGCATCCTGAAACACCAAATGAATGTAGTCATGAACGAACACGACCTGGGACAATGGCGCTACTGGTAGGATATATGGACTCATAATGATGAATGCCTAACGCCTTGCTTACCGGCCCAACGGAGCAGAGTAAGCTTGTGGTAAAGTTTGCGCAGCAAACCACAAGCTTACGGCGCGTAGTTGAGTCCGAGTACAGCAACTTGTTAGCTGCTGGCCTCGTAATCGAAGCCTTTAAATATACTAATTCCAGCATCAACCTCTTTAAATAAAGAATCTGCGTCCACTTCCAACCTATCTTTCCTAAGACGCTCGACAAAAGTGACAATTGTTTCCCGTACTTTATGTGCAAGATAGTCTCGTAATTCATTCTTGGATCGAACCTCCCAGACTTCGCTGGGAATTTGAATATCAGCGGTTATGTAACGCTGCTTCTTTGCGAATCTCAGCCTGGTTATACCCTCATCGCCAAACTTCTGAAATTCTCCATCTATTCTCAGTACAGGTGCATATTCATCAATTTCTTTGCAATACGTTGATGTGCAACTGCTTCGCAGTGCCTTATATAGGTCAACTTTTATCTTGCCTAGCCCGCCGTCTTTGGGACCGCCACATTGGGCACCAATAGAAATTATGCTCATGACTACCTTTTGCTGCTAACGCAAAGCACACGGGCGGAAAAACGCGACAGCGTTTGACGTCCCAGTGGCCGCAGGCCACGAGTGATGCGCCTTGTTATATAACATGCTAGTTTTTACCACCGGCAAACTTGCCAATGACAACCAATATTGCCCCAACAACTAAAGCCGGCAACCTAAATTTTGCCCAATCAAATGAGCTTTCATCAGTAGGCGCAATTTTTAAGTAAGAATCATTAGATGACGATTGAAACGCATCAACTGGCAAGAAGTCTACCGCGAAGCCTGCAACCGCATATAAAAGAACTAAACAGCCAACGATGATTAGGGCTTTACTCACTTGAATCTGCCTCTTGTTATATAACATTTTATTAGTGCGCATGCGCGTTTATCACGTTAGACCAGTAAAAATGCGCACAGTTAACTATCTGTTTATGCAGAAGTTATCAGCTTTTTATAAAATACACCATCTGGAAAAACGCGCATGCGCGTTTTCCAAACCTATTAACTAAAATTCAGTTACTATATTTACCTGATTTTAAAGAGTTTTATTTATTTCGAATGGAATTAGTGCGCACTGATTTTGTCTGAAAATCATACCAAAACACCTAAATTTAAATACGACTGTATACCCATACATTGTTAGTCGATTTCTGGTAAGGCCAAGCATAGGCAAATAGATAAGAATTTGTATGGCAGCAGGAGTGGGAATTTTCGGTTGAGCTAACGAGCCGAAACACGAAATGGGGCAATAGCTTTTTAGCAGAACGGGCAGCGAGAGGGTTAGTTAGGATTGGCATTATTACGGAAGTGACCGTTGGTGGCATGGTTGCTCATTCACATCTATGTGATCGCAACATTCGTAAATCCATGTACAGCAGATGCCACCGTCGAGCCCTCAAGGACGAGTTTACGGCGTGTCGCTGGAGCAATATTGCCAATCGACACTGCACATGTTGTGAATCTTTTTCGAAACTAACTTTGATGAATTGAAGCTTCAACCTAATCCGGTTTAAACACGCCGATCACAGCACCGGTGGCTTTTTCTGTGACCTTTTCATCGGTTTGCTGTTCACGGTAATCACACTCTGTGCATTCAACGGTTTCGATGCCGTTTTCCTTGTAGAGTAAAATGCTGTCTTTGGCGCTGCATTTTGGGCACTTAGCACCGGCTACGAAACGCTTTTTGATTTTAGTGTTTGTCATAATAGATAAAGGACCAGATAGCAGGGCCAAGGGACTCGGCCGAAGAAATTGCCGCTATTTTGCCACACTGATGATTGAATACCAGTGTTACCTGAAAGTATGAGGCCTTAGGTCGATGTGATGCGATTCGCTAAAGATCATCCTGAAAAGTCGAATAATTGTCCTAGTTATCGGGTCAGGCTGTGGTTTGAAACTGGGTTGTACGCTATTATCTGTGCCCTGACGAATTCACGTTCTAACCAAGTTGTAGTTAATGATCAGCATCAACCAAGCGCAATTAATCCGTGGCAGCAAAACCCTGCTAGATGAGACCTCTCTCACGATTTATCCCGGCCATAAGGTCGGTTTAGTCGGTGCTAACGGCACAGGCAAATCTTCACTGCTCGCATTAATTTTAGGTCACTTAAGCCTAGATAAAGGTGAATTTAGTCTGCCTTCTGGCTGGCAAATTGCCACTGTGGCCCAAGAAACCCCTGCGCTCGACGTCTCGGCACTGGAATATGTGATCGATGGCGATAGCGAATATCGCCAATTAGAAGCCCTATTGCACAAGGCCCAAGAAGAGAACGACGGCAATGCCATCGCACTCTTACACGGCAAAATCGACGCTATCGGTGGTTATGCGATTCATTCGCGCGCGGGTTCATTGTTAGCGGGTCTGGGCTTTAGTGAAGCCGAGCAAAGCAATCCAGTGAAAAGCTTTTCGGGTGGTTGGCGTATGCGCCTCAACTTAGCCCAAGCGCTACTGTGCCGCTCTGACTTATTACTCCTCGACGAACCGACCAACCACTTGGACTTAGATACCATGTACTGGCTCGAAGGTTGGATTAAGTCCTATCAAGGCACGCTGATTTTAATCAGCCATGATAGGGACTTTATCGATGAAATCGTTGATGAAATCGTCCACGTTGAAAATCAAAAACTCAATTTCTACAAAGGCAATTACAGTGCCTTTGAGCGCATTCGTGCCGAACGCATGTCGCAACAACAGGTTGCCTTCGAACGCCAACAAAAAGAACGTGCACACATGCAGTCCTTCGTTGACCGTTTCCGTTACAAGGCAAGTAAAGCCAAACAAGCGCAGAGCCGCTTAAAGGCACTAGAGCGCATGACTGAGTTGTTGCCGTCTCAAGCCGATAGCCCCTTTTATATGGAGTTTCGGGCTCCAGAAGCCCTGCCCAATCCACTGATTAAAATGGAGCAAGTCGCGATCGGTTATAGCGATAAGCCAATCCTGAGCAAGGTGCATTTAAACTTAGTACCGGGTGCGCGCATTGGTTTACTCGGCCGTAACGGCGCGGGTAAGTCGACGCTCATCAAACTGTTATCGGGCCAATTGTCACCACTGACAGGTTTGTATGAACCTAACCCTGGCGTCAATATTGGCTACTTTGCCCAGCACCAAATCGAATTTTTACGCCTCGACGATACGCCGATGCAGCATTTAGTACGTCTGGCACCCAACGCCAGAGAGCAAGAGTTGCGTAACTTCTTAGGCGGTTTTGGCTTTAATGGCGATATGGCGCTCTCACCTGTACGCCCCTTTTCTGGCGGCGAGAAAGCCCGTTTAGTGTTAGCGCTATTAGTTTGGCAACGCCCTAACCTATTGCTGCTCGATGAACCCACCAACCATTTAGACTTAGAGATGCGCCACGCCCTGACAATGGCATTGCAAACCTTTGAAGGCGCTATGGTTGTCGTCTCGCATGATAGGCATTTACTGCGATTAACCTGTAGCGATTACTATCTGGTGGATCAAGGTGAAGTACGCGCCTTCGACGGCGACTTAGACGATTATCACCAATGGTTGCTCGATGCGGCGAAAGCCAACTCGAATCAAAACAGCACCAGCGACGAGATCAAACCTGCCGCCGATAAAAAACAGCAAAAACGCCTCGAGGCCGAGATCCGCCAAAAGGTATCGCCGCTCAAGCGCAAACAAACTAAGTTAGAAACCGAGCAACAAAAGCTGAGCGAACGCCTCGCCGAGCTAGAACACTTGCTGGCCGATAGCGAATTGTATGATCAAGATAACAAAGCCAAGCTAACCTCGGTATTAACCGAGCGAACGAGCTTGACGCAAACCTTAGAAGACAGTGAAATGCAATGGCTCGAGTTGCAAGAAGAGATAGATGCAATGGAGCAAGAGGTCATGGAGCAACAATAACTCCAGCGTTCTTTTAAATAAAAGTCAGTAGCAGCGGCAATACAAGGAAATAGTATGGCGGTTTTAACCCAGTTCGACAGTCAACTCTGGCAATGGTGTGATATGAGCTATGCGCAAAACAAAGCGCTCTGTCTCGAATTGCAAAATAGCTGTCAGGTGAACGTCAATCTACTGCTACTGGCACAATATTTAGATATCACTATGGATGTGTCTGGGCCGCAGCAATACAGCCCAGACCAATGGCAAGCACTGATGAATGCTGTAGGTGAATGGGATGAAAGGTTTCTCACGCCCTACCGCAAATTACGTAAACTCGCTAAGTCCAGCCTAAATGAGCAAGAGTATCAGCAGATGCTCGCCGTTGAGCTAATGATGGAACGTAAAGCGCAGCGAACCATCTTGAATAAACTCAATGAACTCAGCCCAAGCGGCCAAGCAACAAATCTAGTGAGCTACTTAAGCCTGTTTGGACTCAGTGACATTGATGCCAACGAAATCGGCCTCATTGCGCCCTGACCTAAGTTAATCAAGTTAGAACAAGCTCAACCATGTTAGCTCAAACTCAATCAAATTGACGTGAGCCGCTAACAGCTGCGGCCTTGCGGATAGCGTTCACAGTCATCCTTGATCACCAACCAGTTCAACTGACTCTCAGTATAAATATGGTACTTAGGCTGAACTTGGTTAGCATCGTCCAGACTCGCTATGCTCAAGGTCAAATAATCGGGATATTGAGTATGTCGGTAAGTTAACGATGTACCGCACTTGTCACAAAATCCACGGCGAATAAACTCAGACGATGCAAACTCAGTCACCTGACCTTTAAGCCAAATCACTTGGCTGAGTTTAAAATCCATCCAAGCCCCAAATGCAGAGCCCGTGCTTTTTTGGCACGAACGGCAGTGGCAATAATCCGCATCAAAGGGTTCACCTTCTATCTGATAACGAATCGCGCCGCATAAGCAACCACCTTCCCGTAATGTGTTTTCAGACATTCACACCCCATCAAGCTTTATCAAGCTAAGCTGCATTTTGATAAGATAACATCAGGCTTTACCGTCAGTGAGCTTCTGTGCGAGTGCGGTGGCATTACGTGCCGTGATGCCATAAATCGACAGCTGCGGGTTAGCGCCAAGGCTGGTCGGGAAGATAGAGCCATCCATTACAGATAAATTCTCTAAATAGTGCGACTGTCCATAACTGTTGACCATAGAAAGCTTTTCATCTTCGCCGAAGGGACAACCGCCCATTACGTGCGCCGATGCAACGATAGTGCGCAGTGGCGCGAGTGACATCTGCGCAATGCTCTCTTTGGCGTCTTTCCACGAGGATAAGTAAGGCATGCCATCGCTGATCGGCAACACTTTTAAGGCGCCAGCCGAGAATTGTAACTCCGCCATACTGGCAAAAGCGCGTCTCGCGGCCCGCCAAAAGGCATCGGTCAGCGGATAATCTAAAGCAAAACCCTTATCCGTTAAGTGTACTTCACCGCCTTGACTGTCGGGATGATAGCCATCGCGGATCAAAGCGATAGTCACTTGCAACTGATTGAATTGTGACATTAACTCAGCATGACTTGTACCATAACCTAAGGTTTTAGAGGCAATTAAAATCGGATGCACCGGCGGCACTTCAAGTTTATAACCCAGCTCACCATCGGCGCCATTGTTCCACACAAATTCATCGGAATAGATAGATTGCGGCGCACCGCTATGGCCATTGATCGAATCGGCAAATACGCCGCCGGATAACAAAGTAGGATGTAAAAAGGTGCGTTTACCCAAAAGTTGGTGGGGATCGGGCACTTGCGAACGCATCAAAATCGTCGGTGTATGGATAGCACCCGCACTCAAAATATAATGTTTAGCCTTAAATAACAGCTCAACGTCAGTGGGTCGTAAATTCACATCCAGCGCCTGCGCCTTTAACGCAAACACTTGGCCATTATGGTGCTCAATCTTAGTCACTTTAGCGCGACTGATCAGCTGCGCGCCTTTCTCAAGTGCCGCGGGAATCGTAGTGACTAGCATAGATTGCTTCGCATTGACCGGACAACCCATGCCGCAATAGCCGGTATTCCAGCAACCCGCCACATTGCGTTTAATCACAGTGTATTCCCAGCCAAGATTGATACAACCTTGCTTCAGGGCGGCATTATTGCGATTAGGCTCATAATTCCATTCATGAATGTTGAGCCGTTGTTCCATTTGCTCAAACCAAGGATCTAAACTCTCGCGATTAAGCCCAACAACCGATTTATGTTGCGCCCAAAAGGCTAACGCCTCGGTCGGCGTGCGAATAGAAGTGGTCCAGTTAACTGTGGTTGAACCACCGACTGCGCGACCTTGAAAAATCCCAATCGCCTTGTCGGCGGTTTTCATCGCCGCAGCTTGTTGATACAAGTTGGGATAAGCGACCCGCTCTTCCATATTAAAATCGCTGGAGGATTTTAGCGGTCCCGCCTCAATCATGATCACGCTCAGCCCTGCTTGGGTGAGGATTTCAGCCGCCACACCGCCGCCAGCACCTGTGCCGACAATAATCACATCAGCTTCAAACTGCTGGTTTTCTTGCAATTGGCTCGCATCAGTGTGCAACCAACCAGAGTTTAAACCATTCACTATAGGATCTATGATTGCCAACTTGAGTGCTCCACTGTCGCGGGTAAAATGCTTATTATTCGGCGTTTAATTAGGTTAAAAATGGACTCGCTATTTGAACAGCTCAGGCTTGGCATAATGCAGGCGGCTCCAGTGCTCAGGACAAGCGTAGTAACTTGCCATCACTAATTCGCGCAATCCGAGATAAGCCGTTTGTAACAAAGCAAAATAACTGTGGCGCCAGGTTTCTAACATATCAGTTAACTCGGCGGGAGAGCGCATCAATAGCGGCGTCATGCTCGAGGTGAGTACTAGTAAACCAAGACGATTTTCGAGCATATCGAGCAGCTCAAACAATTCGGTCTGCTGCTCATCGGGTAACACAGCAATCGACTGTTTGATGGCATCTAAAGTGCGGTTTTGCGCCGCTAACTTATGGATGGCCACATCAGGCAAGGCGCCGTCGAGCATCACAGGCAAAAGCACGCTAAACAACAAACGATAATCTTTACCTTCGCTATCCTCGGGCAAACTAAACTCAGGAGAATAGAGATTAACCCCTAAGGCTAACGCAGCCGTACCGGCAAACGCACCCATTATAAAGGTTCGTCGCTTCATCTCTATCTCCTAATTATCAACCTAAATGTCGGCCTAAATATCAGCATAAAAAACAATTGTGCTACAATGGCCGCGAGTTTATACCCAAGCGACCTCAAAATACGAATTTCAGCATTTTGAGTTGGTTTGGGTATAAATTAAACACACGTTTTAATTTTCAGCAATAGCCGATACCAAGATAAACATCTATGCCAAATTCCTTTATGCCACCTTGGTGGGCCAAGAGCCCCCATATACAAACGATTTTACCCGTATTCACTAAAGTGGCCAAACCAGCATTACAGCGGCAGCGCTTAGAGTTACCCGATGGCGATTTTATCGATTTAGATTGGCAGGATGTTCCACAGTCTGGCAAACCGATCGTGGTGATCATCCACGGCTTAGAAGGAAGTGCTCAATCCCATTATGCGCGGCGGATACTGCAAGCCTGTAAGGAACAGCAACTCGCAGCCGTCGTGCACCATCACAGAAGTTGTTCGGGTGAGGCTAATCGCCTCGCCCGCAGTTATCACAGTGGCGATACGGACGATTTACAGTTTAGTCTATCGACACTGAAAAGCGCGTATCCGCAATCGCCCTTATTAGCCGTAGGTTACAGTTTAGGCGGCAATGTGCTGACTAAGTATCAAGGCGAATATCAGGATGATAGTTTATTAGCCCGCGCTGTGGTTGTCTCTGCGCCGCTGCAATTGTCAGCCTGCGCTAAACGCTTGGAAAATGGCTTTTCGAAGGTGTATCAAAGCTATCTAATCAAACAGTTGCAACAGAAAATAAGCCATAAACTAAATGATCCCGACTTAGCCATCTCTATGCCGCTAAGCCAGTTACAGGTCGACCGTTTAAATACCTTCTATGATTTTGACGATAAAGTCACAGCGCCATTACACGGCTTTGACGGCGTCGACGATTACTATACGCGTGCCAGTGGCTTACCCTTTGTCAGCCGCATAACTAAACCGACGCTCATCATACATGCTAAGGACGATCCCTTTATGACCGATGAAGTGATCCCCCAATCAAGTCAATTGTCGGGCTATGTGGAATACGAACTGCATCCCTATGGCGGCCATGTCGGCTTTATTGAAGGCGGTACACCTTGGAAACCGCGCTTCTACCTTGAGCGACGGATCTTACATTTTTTACTAGGCGATCAAAGTGTTGACTCACTTAGCGCAGACCCAATCAACGGCGACAATATCACCCAAGGAAACACCGATGCTCATTCCCTATGAAACCCTGTTACAACTCCCAAAGGAAACGCTCGCCAATGTGATCCGCGAATATCTCTTAGGTCAAGTGGAGGATGGCAGCTTTGCCAGTCTCGATGAACAGGAACTGATGCAGGCGATAGTCCAATGTCAACAAGCACTTAAACAAGGTAAGCTGAAATTAGAGTACAGTGAGGACGATGAGTCCTTCGCGATACGCTCGGCGGATCAAATAGCACAGCAGCAAGATTGACCAGTCCTATCTCTGTACCGTATAAATAGTACTCGCGTTTTTATCGCTTCCCCATAAGCGGCTCTTTTGGTTCCTAGCTAGGTAGAAAAAATGTCAGCAAAACATCCCATTATTGCAGTTACAGGCTCATCAGGCGCGGGAACCACCACGACGACCACCGCCTTTAGCCATATTTTTCGCCAACTCGGGATCAACGCCGCCTTTGTCGAAGGCGACAGTTTTCATCATTTTACCCGCGCCGAAATGGAAGTCATGATCCGCAAATCCCAAGCTGAAAACCGCAATCTTAGCTATTTTGGCCCAGAGGCTAATAACTTTGCTCGTTTAGAGCAATGCTTTCGCGATTACAGCACCACAGGCCAAGGTGAAACCCGCAGCTATTTACACACCTTCGATGAGGCAGTGCCTTTTAACCAGATGCCCGGCACTTTTACCCAATGGCGACCACTACCTGAAAATACCGATATGCTCTACTACGAAGGCTTACATGGCGGTGTGGTTACTGGTGATGCCAATGTCGCCCAGCATGTGGACTTGCTGATCGGCATGGTGCCCATAGTCAACTTAGAGTGGATCCAAAAAATTATCCGCGATACTTCAGAACGTGGCCACAGCCGTGAAAAAGTCATGGGGTCAATTGTGCGCAGTATGGACGACTATATTAAGCACATGACGCCACAGTTCTCCCGCACTCACATTAACTTTCAGCGAGTACCGACGGTCGATACCTCTAACCCATTTAGTGCCAAAGATATTCCGAGCTTAGATGAGAGCTTTGTGGTGATCCGCTTCCGCGGTATCAATAATGTCGACTTCCCCTATTACCTCAATATGATCCAAGGTTCATTTATGTCACGGGTCAACACACTCGTCGTCCCCGGCGGCAAAATGTCGCTGGCGATGGAGCTGATCCTTACGCCTTTGATTAAAGATTTGATGGAAAAACGTCAACAACTTAATACTCCAGAGGCGAACTGAAACCTTGAGGATTTGTGGGCAATTTTGACTAAAGGCTAAGGAAATAAAGTCTTTTTTTGCAATGGATTAAGTTTTATTTAAGCCACTCGCGCTAATCTTGTCGGCATCGGGATTTCAGGCGAAAGAACGATAGTTGGCATACTCTTGGGAGTTAATTCCCCCATCTTGATCTGTTGATTTCCTTGAGTATGTCAGCAACCTTTTAACGAAACTATATAAGTTAATTCCGCATCCATGCTTGATCTCTTGATTCCCTTGAGTATGTCAGCAACCTTTTAACGTAACTTTAAGTCTTCAGAGTTAATTCCACATCCATACTTGATCTGTTGATTTCCTTGAGTATATCAGCAACCTTTAAGTCTTCAGCGTTACTTCCGCATCCATGCTTGATCCGTTGATTCCCTTGAGTATGTCAGCAACTTTTAAGTCTTCAGCGTTACTTCCGCATCCATGCTTGATCTGTTGATTCCTTTAGGTATACCAACAACCTTATCTTAAACTCTAAATCTTCAGAGTTAATTCCACATCCATGCTTGACCTGTTGATTACCTTAAGTATGTCAGCAAACTTCTCTTAAACTCTAAATCTTCAGAGTTAATTCCACATCCATTGATTCCCTCGTGTATGTCAGCAACCTCTTAATAAACAGTTAACTCCATACCTGTGCTTGATCCAGCCTGTATTTTAAACTGATTTTCTACGCACGAGATTCTTGTACATCACCATGCACTCTAAGGCTATGCCTCTGGGCGAGCAGTAGATGGATTCCTCTTCTAAACCTTCACCACCAAAACCACAGTGGCGATAAAAATCTACCGCATTCAAAGTCGATTCCAACCTCAACTGGGCAATCCCCTGATTAAAAGCCATAGTTTCAATAAATTGCAGCAGCACTTTACCAACTCCTAACCCCATAGCATCGGGGGAAACAAACAAGGCTTCTAACTGAGCATAGGGTTCATCCAACATGGCCGTGCCGACCACAGTCTTAAGCTGCGACTCGTCAGAGGACAACTCTGCCACATAAAAATGTGCATCGACGATACGACTAAATTGCTCGGTCAGTTCGCCCTCGGTCCAAATCACCAGATCGCCCGCATCATAAAATCCGGCGCAGCCTTTATTAATAGCTGCATTACGGATATCCCAGCAGACCTGAGCATCAGCTTTCGTCGCTTTTCGTATAGTTATCATCATGTTTTCCAATTAAAAATGCTCAGCCATAACATGCCATGAAGCCGCTAAAACGCCAAGTAAACGAGTGTTCTAATCTTTCAACCAATAAAAAACCGCCCGTAGGCGGTTTAATCAAAGCTACAGAACCTTAATGGATCTTAGCTAACATATCTGACTTAGTCTTAGCGCTAGACTTAGCCTTTAATCAATTCACTAATAGTCAATACGCCGTGGGTTGTTGCACCCGCGCCCCACATGGCAGAAGCTGAATCTTCAAAAGCGCCCGCTAAATCAACGTGTAACCATTTAGCTTCGGGTGACACGAAACGCCATAAGAAACCAGCGGCATTAGAAGCACCACCTGCACCGCCGCCTTTCATTGCGCGGCTGTTTGCGGTGTCAGCATAGGCAGATGGACACATTTCTTTGTGCCAAGGATCCAGCGGCAGCGGCCATACTCGCTCGGCAACGCTAGTGGCTTTTTGCTGGGCCAGTTGCAACACATCCGCCTGTGGCGAGAAAATCGCGTTGTAGTTAGAACCCACCGCCATCACAGCGGCGCCTGTAAGGGTCGCTGCATCGATAATAAAAGGTGCGCCTGTAGCAGAAGCAGCTTGTAGGCCATCGGCCAACACTAAGCGCCCTTCCGCATCTGTGTTCACCACTTCAACTGTTACACCATTTTTGTAGGTCAGAATATCACCTAACTTATAGGCGCGACCGCTGATCAAGTTTTCAGCACAACATAAGAAGAGTTTAACGCGTTTGTTGAGGCCAGACTTGATCGCTAAACCAAGTGCTGCAGTCACAGTCGCCGCGCCGCCCATATCGCATTTCATGCCTAACATGCCTTCAGAAGCTTTGATACTGTAGCCGCCAGAATCAAAGGTAATCCCTTTACCCACAAGCGCCACAGACACGGGTGCATCGGCGGCTAATGGGTTGAAGTCTAACGCTAACATTGCTGGTGGACGCTCACTGCCGCGACCGACGGCATGGATACCAATCCACTGCTCTTCAAGCAGCGCTTCGCCTTCAATAATCCGATAACTTACCTTGTCGCCACCAACGTCAGCCAACCATTTTGCTGCTTGTTGGGCAAGCTTCACTGGCGACAGGTTCTCAGGCGTATCGTTGATCAGTTGACGGGCAAAAGTCGCCACATCGAGTCGACGTTGCAATTCTGCTTGCACAGACTCATCACCACACCAATGGATTTGATAGCCTGGTTTTGCCGTCGCGAAACCTTGGGCAAACACCCATTGGCTATTGAGATCCCAAAACTGCCCAGCTAATTCCACACAGCTAATGCCTTGACTGCGCAGTTTACGGGCCGCCATTTGAATTTGACGTAGCTCATCGCCACCCGCTAAATGAATTTGCGCACCGTCGGCAGTATAAGTTACATCAGCCTTGCCCCAGTGCGCGGCTGGCGTTTCTTTAGTTAATTGCACTTTCATCAATTCAGTTACTTTTAGTTCACTCATTAGGGATCCTTATTTTTCGATTCGTTTTAGAACAATCAATCAGAACAATCAATCAGCAATCAGAACAAACTTTATGGCGGCAGTTTACTGCTAGCAGACGATGACGCAAAGCGATTGGCTAAAGTTACTCAGGTAAAATCTGTAAACATTTGCGAAATTTGCTAGGCTTTGCGACCTTGAACAGCCGAGATAGGTCTATCGATGGAATTTACACCGCCACTACAACAGGGCATTTTATTGCGCCGCTATAAGCGTTTTCTGGCCGATGTGCAGCTAAGCGATGGCAGTGAGATCACCCTACATTGCCCCAATACCGGCTCTATGCGTAATTGCCTGTATCCCGGTGAAACTGTATGGTTTTCTACCTCTGATAACCCTAAACGTAAGTACGCCCATACATGGGAACTGATGACCACGCCAGATGCTGGCTTGATCGGTATCCACTCGGGTCAGGCGAACACCTTAGCCGAAGAAGCCATCAATAAAGGTATCATCAAGGAACTCACGGGTTATGATAGCCTCAGCCGTGAAGTCAAATACGGTGATGAAAATAGTCGCATCGATATCCTGCTACAGGGTGCTCAAAAACCCGCCTGTTATATAGAAGTCAAAAGTTGTACTTTGCTCGAAGATGACCAAGGTTATTTTCCCGATGCTGTAAGCCTACGCGGTCAAAAACATTTACGAGAATTGATGCACATGGTGAGTCAAGGCCATCGAGCCGTATTGCTATTTGTGGTGCAGCATAGTGAAATATTCAGTGTTGCCCCAGCAGCACATATCGACCCTGAATATGCTAAGTTACTGAAAATGGCTGTGTTAGCCGGCGTTGAAGTGCTAGCCTATCGCTGTAAAATCTCCCCTACAGAGATTCACCTAGCCCAAGCCTGCGATGTACGAGTATGATGTTAAGGCTGAGTTAAATTTGATTTCATTTGAATTAGCGAACATAGTCAAAAAATTCAATCAAAGCAGAATGAAAAGTTTGCCTCGATGTGAAGATTCTGCTATAGATAGCGGCCGTTCTTAAGGACGCCCTACAAACGCAAATGATTACAGGAGATGCGTTATGCCTGAAGGCACCAAAAAACTTGGCGTACTCGCTATCGCAGGTGTAAATCCTTACCAGGAAAAGCCGGGTGAGGAGTATATGAACGCTAAGCAACTGGGTCACTTCAAGACAATTCTTGAAGCTTGGCGCAATCAGTTGCGTGAAGAGGTCGACCGTACTCTTAGCCACATGCAGGACGAAGCCGCAAACTTTCCCGATCCTGTTGACCGTGCAGCACAAGAAGAAGAGTTCAGCCTCGAACTTCGTGCTCGCGATAGAGAACGTAAGCTGATCAAAAAAATCGAAAAAACACTGCAAAAAATTGAAGAAGACGATTTCGGCTTCTGTGATTCTTGCGGTATCGAAATCGGCATCCGCCGTCTCGAAGCGCGTCCAACAGCCGATCAATGCATCGACTGTAAAACGCTTGCAGAGATCAAAGAGAAACAAATGGCTGGTTAATCAAGCATACTGGGCGGGGATTTCCCCGCCTATTTGTTTCTAGCAACTCGTAAACTCGACGAGCTTAAGCCAAGCTCACTCCAATTTACCCCGATTCGCTTTTCTCTTAGCATCCCTCTAAAATACATCCACTTTTACCGTCGCGACTTTAAAACGCCATCTAGTTGTTATGTCAAAGCCATTACATTCCGATTTATCCAGCCAGCCCTATGTCGGCCGCTTTGCGCCTTCGCCTTCGGGTGCCTTGCACTTTGGCTCGCTTATCGCCGCCCTTGGCAGCTATCTGCGCGCCCGCTCGCTACAGGGTAAATGGCTAATTCGCATCGAAGATATAGACCCACCGCGGGAAGTCAAAGGTGCCGCCGATGATATCTTACGCACCTTAGAAGCCTATGGATTTGAGTGGGATGATGTGCCTCTGTATCAAAGCCAGCGCACAGCGGCTTATCAAGCGCAAATTGACTCGCTACTCGCCCAAGATAAAGCCTATTTCTGCCAATGTAGTCGCAAGCAAATTCAAACCATGGGCGGCGTCTACGATGGCCGCTGCCACCGATTGCCACAAACCCAGTCTGCAAATCTTGTTAGGTCGGGTGCGGTGCGAATCGTCAACACGGCGCAAGTGCAAGAATTTGATGACAATCTAATGGGCCATATTTGCGTTGATAGCCATTTTGCCGCAGAGGATTTCATCATCAAACGCAGCGATGGCCTGTACGCCTATCAATTGGCCGTGGTGCTCGACGATGCCTATCAAGGCATCACTGAAGTGGTTCGAGGCTGCGATTTAATCGAAGCCAGTTGTCGCCAACTGAGTTTGTATCAAAGCTTTGGTTTAGCCGCACCGCAATGGTTGCACTTGCCACTCGCCTGCTTAAGTAAAGGCTTTAAGCTCTCAAAACAAAATCATGCACAGGCAATTGATACACTTAATCCACAGGCGAGCCTCAATGCGGCACTGACATTTTTAGGCCAACCCCCCGTCGAAACCCGCGGCTCTGTGGCGCAAATGCTCGCTCAAGCCGTGGATCAGTTTCAATTATCCACTATACCGCAACAATCTGAGATACTGATCGAGCCCTGATATACTCATTAGGCCGCATTTGGTATATGATAGCCGCCAGATTTTTAATCAAATAACAGATCATATTTCGAGGTGTCCCATTTTTCGCCGTATCAGCCAATTCTGCAAACAGCTATTTGAAGACGCGCCTAAAACGACCGCTCCGACTCCAGCTCAGATTGAACCAACAACACCTGAACAAAGTTCCGGTGCTTTGAGTTTAGAGTTAGTACCAAGAGATGCCCATACCATCTCGCGCAAACAAATCAGCGAGAATGCCCTTAAGGTATTATACAGACTGAATAAATCTGGCTTTAAAGCCTATTTAGTCGGCGGCGGTGTACGCGATTTACTCTTAGGGATTGAACCGAAAGATTTCGACATAGTGACCAATGCAACACCGGAAGAAATCAAAAAATTATTCCGTAATTGCCGTGTTGTCGGTCGCCGTTTCCGCTTAGCGCACATTGTTTTCGGCCGCGATGTGATTGAAGTCGCCACCTTCCGTGGTCACCATGGCGAAAGCAATGAGAAAGTCTCGAAAGCCAATGCCGAAGGGCGTTTGCTGCGCGATAACGTCTATGGCGAAATCGATGAAGATGCCGAGCGCCGCGACTTTACCGTCAATGCCCTCTATTACGATATCAGCGATTACTCGATTCGCAGCTACGGCGGCGGTATGGCCGATCTCAAAGCTGGCACGCTGAGATTAATCGGCGATCCAGAAACCCGTTACCGTGAAGATCCGGTACGTATGTTAAGGGCGGTGCGTTTCGCCACTAAGCTCAACATGGGTATCGAAACAGTCACAGCAGCGCCGATTAAACAATTAGCGCCACTGCTCAAAGATATTCCGGCAGCGCGTATGTACGAAGAAGTGTTGAAACTCTTCTTTGCAGGCAAAGCCTTAGCCAACTTCGAATTAATGCAAGAATACAAGCTATTCGCGCCGCTGTTTCCGCAAGTGGCCGCTCTGCTAAAAGATGATCCTAAAGGTACGACCATGAAAATGGTGCAAGCCATCATGAAGAGCACAGATCAAAGAGTTAACGAAGATAAGCCGGTCACACCTTCATTCTTCTATGCTGCGCTTCTCTGGTATCCACTACGTCAGCGCGCCGAAGATATTGCCGTTGAAAGTGGTCTGACGTTATATGATGCCTTCTTTGCCGCCATGGGCGATGTGATGGAGCAGCAATGCCAAACCATTAGCATTCCGCGCCGTTTTAGTACGCCGGCAAAAGACATTTGGCAATTGCAGTTACGCTTCGATCGTAGCCAAGGCACCCGCGCCTTTAAACTGATGGAACACCCTAAGTTTAGAGCCGCATATGATTTGCTCTTGCTCAGGGGCGAAGTCGAAGCGGGTAATGTCGCTAAAAGTGCCGCTTGGTGGCAACAATTTGTCGAAGCCGATGAAACAGAACGTTTAGCCATAGCGCGTAGCGGCAGTAAATCGCCAAACCGCAACCGTAATGCCACCCAACGTCGTCGCCGTCCTCGTGCACCAAATGCCGATGGTTCAGCGCCGACGAGCGCACCTAAAGCGAGTGGCACACCTAAAGTTAAAACGGCTGAATAATGCCCCGCGTCTACGTCGCATTAGGCGCAAATCTTGAAGATCCCAAGGCTCAATTGGACAATGCCGTGACGGCATTGTCCGCCTTAGACAATAGGCTCGTCGTTTCTCCCTATTACCATTCGACGCCCATGGGCGATGTCGTGCAACCCGATTATATTAATGCGGTGGCGAGTTTCGATACTGATCTTGCGCCATTAGCTTTACTCGATGCACTGCAGCATATTGAAAACACCCAAGGTCGAGTCCGCCTAGAGCGTTGGGGGCCTAGAACCTTAGATCTCGATTTACTCTTGTATGGTAATGAGAACATTGATATTCCTAGACTCAAAGTGCCCCACTACGGCATGAAAACGCGCAGCTTTGTGCTCGTGCCTTTAGCCGCAATTGCACCGGATCTGATTCTGCCTTGCAACACTGCCATCGACAGTCTTATCGATACAAAAATGTTGGCCGAGTTACAACAACTGGGCATTGATCATTGAAGTCCGTCCTCAGTTAGCTTATAACACCACTTCTATTTGGTTTGAAGATCATCCATATGTCTAAAATTACTAGCTCAACCCTGTTGAAATACAAACAGGAAGGTAGAAAATTCACGGCACTGACAGCCTATGATGCCAGTTTTGCCAGCGCGTTCGATAGCGAAGGTGTCGATGTGCTGCTGGTCGGCGATTCTTTGGGAATGGTTCTCCAAGGCCATGACGATACCCTGCCCGTCACTACTGCAGAAATCGCTTACCATACTCGCTGTGTTCGTCGCGGTATTGAACGTGCCCTGCTGATCGCCGATATGCCCTTTATGAGTTACGCCACGCCAGAACAAGCCATGGTCAACGCCACTGAGTTAATGCAAGCTGGCGCGAACATGGTCAAAGTCGAAGGCGGCCACTGGTTACTCGAAACCGTCACTAAGCTCACCGAACGCGGTATTCCTGTATGTGCCCACTTAGGCTTAACGCCTCAGTCGGTTCATGTGTTTGGTGGTTTTAAAGTGCAAGGCCGCGATGCCGAAAATGCCCAGCGCATCCTCGACGAAGCTAAGGCTTTAGAAGCCGCGGGGGCTCAACTACTCGTAGTGGAATGTATCCCTGCGCCTCTCGCTGCGGCGATCACTCAAGCCTTAACGATTCCAGTCATTGGAATTGGCGCAGGCGCATCGACCGACGGCCAAATATTGGTGATGCATGATGTGTTAGGTATTTCAAGTGGTTACATTCCTCGTTTCTCGAAAAACTACCTAAAACAAACCGGTGAAATTCGTTCTGCGGTACGTGCTTATATCGACGAAGTTGCCCAAGGAACTTTTCCTGGCGAAGAACACACTTTTAACAAATAACAGATTTATGCAAGGTAAGGCTCAATGATCACTAGCGCCCATATTGATGATATTCGCACTCAAGTGCGTGCATGGCGTGCCAAGGGCGAGACTGTCGCCTTTGTGCCGACCATGGGCAATCTCCATCGGGGACACATCACCTTAGTGAAAGAAGCGGCTAAACGTTGTGATCATGTGGTGGTATCGATTTTCGTCAATCCAATGCAGTTTGGCCAGAACGAAGATCTCGATGCCTACCCACGCACACTCGCCGCCGACAGTGAAGCCCTCACCGCCGCTGGCGCTGAGTTGCTGTTTACCCCAACACCAGCCGTGATGTATCCCAAGGGCTTAGCGCAACAAACCTATGTTGAAGTGCCAGGTATTTCAGATCTGCTCTGCGGCGCTAGCCGTCCGGGGCATTTTCGTGGCGTTGCGACAATCGTCTGTAAACTATTCAACATAGTACAGCCCGATGTGGCACTCTTTGGCAATAAAGACTATCAACAGCTATTAGTCATTGAAACTATGGTTGAAGACTTGTCATTACCGATTGAGATTATCGGTGTTGATACCATACGTGAGGACTCAGGTTTAGCCATGAGTTCGCGCAATGGTTATCTCACCGCCGCAGAAAAAGCCGCGGCACCAGCGTTAAAACAGGCAATAGATGCTATGGCTGCAGGGATCAAACAAGGTCAGAGTGTTGATGCTGTCACCGAGCAAGCGAAAATCAGTTTAGTGGCGGCGGGCTTTACGCCGGATTATCTGGAAATTCGTCATGCCCACACGCTTGAGAAAGCGCAGAGCCAAGACCAAACCTTAGTCATTTTGGCCGCCGCCTATATAGGTAAAGCGCGACTTATCGACAACTTAAGGTTCGATCGCTAATCTCTTAAGCGTTATCAATAAATAAAAAGGAGCAGTCGCTCCTTTTTATTTACCTAATGACCGACCAGAAGCTATTTTCTTCTTTAGAATCAATCCAAGCGCCAAAAATTTGAAGCGTCAAAAAACTGGTTTTATCCCTAAATTTACGCCATAGTATGATGCAGATGTTAATTTAAGGTAAATGATTAGCGGCAGACATTGACGAGTGAATTTGACCTTATAATGATGCATGGCTAATCCTTTAATTTATTGGGCTTAACAGCCGGTTAAGCCTAATAAAAAACGGTTATAAAGGCATAATAATGTAAACGTCACAATCATTATTTATCATGCTTAATCAAACAATTAAATCATAATAGCTATGCAAGTGTACAAAGGATTTGTGGCCTCATGGCAAGACTGATACTCACCCTAATTTGTGTTATTTTGCCCACTGCAATACAGGCAAATACCATTTATAAATGCCGTAAAGATGACAAAATTGTCTTTAGCCAAACCGCTTGTCCGCAGGAATTTAGCCAACATAAAATCGAATACCAGTTAGGGATAACGACTGAAGTAGACTCTGATAAAAGAGACATTCCTGTCGATCCCTTACACACTCTACTGAATAGCCGAACCATTTCTAAAGAAAAATTATTGCAGTTACTCGACGGCGAGATATATCGTCTTAAGCAGGAAAATAGCTATTTTGAAATCCTGCGCGCCAGTGAATTGCAGAAATTAGAACGTAAGCGTTATTGGCAAAATAAAGAGAAAACCGATCCTGAATACATTAACGAAATGGACGATATCAATTCTCGCTTCAATGCGTTAACTGTGAGTAATAACAGCGCGATGCAACAACTGCAAGACCGTAAAAGCCAAATCAGTACAGAAGCATTCCATGAAGAGTTAAAAGAACCAGAAAAGCACTGATCTCGCATAAAACAGTAGTATTAATCTTTTCTCTACCCCATTAAGGAATTTAATCATAATAATGGTTAATTTTCCGCTCACAGTAATGTCCCTTTATTTAACCTAGGATTCATTACCGCAAAGACAAGAAGCCTGTTGTTGCACACTGGGTAAATGACATAGGTTGCTACAGTTAATTAAACCCCACAGCAGTTTCTCGCTGGCACAAACGCGTGCTTTTTTATCAAGAAAATGCAAACGCGATAGTCGATGTATTTCCCTTCACTTGTTATTGCATTGTTTAAAAATCAAATACTCTCTTCACAACAAATACGACTTAACTACTAGGACAACTAGGCTAGACCCCTTAAATAAAAACACGTCAATAAACATATAAAATCTATTTAATCAATACGATATTAATACAGCCATCATTTACCTTCCGTTAATCCTTTCTAGAATAAATACCCGTTTGGCCAATTGCGACATATTAACGGGACTCGTATCTTCAGGTCTGAATTTGGGATGCAAGTTGCTTTAAGCAGCCCAAGATATTTGATGCAAGGAGTCACCCGTGCCAAATACCTCTATACGCTTTTTGGTGCCGCTGATCTTGCTCTGTAGTTGTATGACTTCAGCACAAGAGCTGAATGTCAACGAGTTACCCGTAACCCTTCAGGCATTACTGGAACGTTCCGGTCGCGATAACCTTATCGAGCTGGTTCAACAAGGCACTGCCAACCAAGGATTACTGTTCCAGTCAGGCAGCGATAACAAGGCCGATGTAACACAAGTGGGCAATGATAACGATGCGCTAATCACACAGATTGGTTCAAACAATGAAGTCCAACTACTGCAAGTCGGCAGTCAAAATACGGCTTCAGTGACACAAATTGGCAATGACAATCTCGTGCAACTGAACCAACTAGGAAGCGGCAACTTTTCGATTCAACAGATTGCGGACGGTGCTGCAATCTCAATAACTCAATATTAAACAGGGAGCGTCACATGAAATCACAAGCTAAAAAATCACTTATTGCTTTGGCCATTGCAACAGGTTTAAGCGGTCAAGCTTTTGCTGCCAGTACAGTGAGCGAAATTAGCGTAGTACAGTCAGGCCAAGCCCAAGACACTTTAGTCTCACAAACGGGTGGCCTTAACGCTGCTGCGGTTGTGCAAACAGGTACAGCTCAAACCGCAACTGTCATCCAAGACGGTGTGTGGCATGAAGCGGCTATTAATTCAACGGGTGATGATAACAAGGTCCAAATAACGCAACAAGTTGACTGGCATGTGGCAAGTGCAAATGTTGTAGGTGACAACAACAATGTAAATGTGTCGCAAAATGGTTTCTTTAACCAAAGCAGTAGCGATGTTACTGGCAACGATAACACGGTATTCGTTAACCAATTAGGCGAAGTCAACGAAAGCCAAGTTGAAATCACTGGCGCTGAAAACAGCGTGTTTGTTGAGCAAGAAGGCGACGCAAACTTTGCAGTTTTTCGCGTTGAAGGCAGCAACAACGACGGTAAAATCACACAAATCGGTGACAACAACCAAGCAGGTTTAATCGCTCTCGACTTAACCGCTAACGTGGGTAACAACAACGACGTTTCTGTTAATCAAGCGGGTAACAATAACTTTGGCGCAGCGAAAGGTATTGCAGGTAATGACAACACAGTAGACATGGTCCAAAAAGGTGATAACCATGTTGGCTTCGTTTACGCACTGGCCGGCAGCGATAACGATATTTCAATGGATCAAAAAGGTAACGGCAACACGGCTTATCTTGCGATGACTACGGGTGATGACAACAGTGTCGATATTACTCAAAATGGCAGCGGCAACACTATCGGTGATACTTTAGTGGCCGATATCCAAGGTGATGATAACGATATTACTATCACTCAAAAAGGCGATGTCAACGGTGCGGAGTTCCAAGTATGGGGCGATAGCAACGACGTTGACTTGAAACAAAAAGGCGATGCGAACTTCGCGACCTTTGGTGCATACGGTGCAGATAATGACTTCGATTTATCTTCTAAAGGCGATAACAACGAAATCATTGCCTTCGCTGATGGTGAAGATAACAGCATTGAAGTCAGCCAAGAAGGCGATGAGAACTTTGCTTATGTAGATGCCGTGGGTAGCGATAACGAAGTTGATGTTGAGCAAGATGGCGCTGAGAACGAAACATTGATTTCTGTTACTGGCAACAACAATGCCGATGTCAGCGCACTTCAAAGTGGCGATCTTAACGTTATTGACCTGATTATTGAAGGTGATGAAAACACCGCGCAAATTACTCAATCAGGTAAAGGTAACTGGGTAGGCGGCGATAGCGACACTTCATTTGCTTCAAATTCATTTGGCGTTAGCGGTGACAATAACAGCCTGTCAATCACTCAAACGGGTAATGACAACTTAGTGTTAGGTTCTCAAGCAGGCACTAACAACAGCATCAACGTGAACCAATCAGGCAATATGAACGTTGCCACTGTAGTGCAATACTAATCAATACTGTTAAACCACCACAGCTAAACTCTTTGGTGGTTTATAAAATGGGTGTTAAACAAAAAGCGGGAATGTTTAAATAAACATTCCCGCTTTTCTATGTTGATATGCCAGCAATCATTAACCACTCACAGCGAAAAGCTAACGACCAATATCTTTAACTGACTAACTGCACAGCTCAAAGTGAGTTTGATAGGTTTGCGCCCAACGTAAAAGCTCAACCCGATTACGAGACTGGGTCTTGCGGAAAATAGAAGAAATATGCGCCTTCACTGTATGTTCGCTGATACATAACCTATGAGCGATTTCTTTATTCCTCGCACCACTCGATACGAATTGAATGATAGTGCGTTCACGGGATGTCAGCATCTGCAGCATAGCCACAGTATCAGAGGGCATTTCATTATTACCTTCTAACTTTTGTACGACACGGCGGAACATTTTGCTTAGCAAAGTTCTATCGTACCAAAGTTCCTCTGCCACCATTTTACGTAAACCCGTTAACATCAGATCCATACGTTGATCGGCAAATAAAATACCTCGAATGCCGAGTAACATTGCAGATTCTTGGTCTAAGGAGTCTCGCTCAACTTGATACAGCGCCACAGGAAAATGTGACACTAATCGCGAAGCTAACAGAGGTATCCCTTTGTTATCTAATGCTGAACCTTTTTGGGTGATCAGATAAAAACTACGGCGACTCTTGTCTAAATCCAGTTCAGCCGCATGCTTTACTATTCGCGTTTTCAAACCTATGGATTCAGCGAGTAACGCTAAATGACATGGCGCGGCCATTTGGTGTAAAAAAACCAATTCATTAATTGTGCTCAATGACTCTCCTCCCTGAAAAGTATTCTCTATTGCAAAATGGTATGTTTGACTCGTCTTTTTAGTTAGATTTTTCAACATTCCATTAACCTAGTTAATTCTGACTAGTTAACGATTGAAAAACATCACCCAAATGTACTATTCCCTGTTTAATGCTAGTAGGTTCGACTAACTCACCACAATAAAATGGAATAACAGTCAAAAATACCGTTTTACTTGGCCAACGCCCAGCACCTAATACTTTCCAACTATGACGTTATCAATCCAAAGTTGCAACACAAAGAAAACACAATAACAACACTAAAGTATGACAACTCAATGTCATCACACTCACACCATATATTTCAGGGAAGAAAGTCTTACAACTCAAACAGAGAGCATCACCCACTTTTAGCCGCTAAATCCTCTGCTTGAGTCTCGCGATTTGTTTATCTTGAAAACGAGACAGTAAAGCTAACGCGACAATTGCGCCAATGAGGGCAAGAAACATGTCGGATTGGGTATCCCATACATAGCCTTGAGTCCCTAAAAAGGCTTCAGCCCCTTCGCCGGTTGCCACGGCAACCCACCATTCGATCAGTTCATAAAACGCCGAAAATGCGAGCACAAAACAAGTAGCAAGAAACGCGCACCAAGCCCCAGGTTTGACAGCTTGATTACGCAACATAATTTCACGGGCGAGCATGGCTGGGATAAAACCTTGCGCAAAATGACCCACTTTATCGTAATTATTACGTTCTGAACCCATCCAATCCGCAATCGTGTCGAATAACGGCACTTCAGCGTAAGTATAATGAGCACCTACAAACAACACACAGCAGTGTATTAAGACGAGAAAATACACTAGAGGTGTTAGTGGAAAACGTTTGCGAGTAAAGAATAAAATCGGTACAGCAATCAATGCAGGTAAGGCTTCGAGCCACCATGTGAAAGGATCTGCGGGTTTTATCGCCGACCACACCAAAACTGAGAGGTAAATACCGCACCATGCGATTTTGTTATTCAATGTTTCTTCCTCTTATGCGATATTGTTCTAAATTTAGAATATTAACTTTAGCCATCTAGCCCTCCACACTGAGCAAAAAAAGTGCTATTTTGGTGGGTGAAGGTTGTGAGCATATCATAAGAAACATTTCTATTAATTAGAGGGTACCCATATCATGGCGAAACATTCGCTGGACAAGGATAAGATCAAGATCCTGCTGTTGGAAGGCGTCCACCAATCTGCGGTCGATGTATTTGAACGTGCGGGATACACCAATATCGAATACCACAAAGCTTCCTTAAGCGATGAAGCCTTACTTGAGTCCATTAAAGATGCGCATTTTGTGGGACTTCGTTCGCGTACCCAATTAACTGCAGAGGTGCTGAAACGTGCCGAGAAGTTAATCGCGATAGGATGTTTCTGTATTGGAACCAACCAAGTTGACCTTGCCACCGCCGAATCCCTTGGTATCCCAGTATTTAACGCTCCCTTCTCAAACACTCGCAGTGTTGCAGAACTCGTGATTGGCGAAATCATTATGTTGATGCGGGGTATCCCTGAACGCAACGCTATCGCTCACCGTGGCGGCTGGATGAAAACCGCAGCGGGCAGCTATGAAGTGCGTGGTAAAACCTTAGGTGTAATTGGTTACGGCCATATTGGTACTCAACTTGGCATTCTGGCGGAAACCTTAGGTATGCGCGTCGTGTTCTTCGATATCGAAGACAAACTGCCACTAGGTAACGCACAACAAGTCCATTCGTTGGAACTCCTATTAGCACAAGCTGATGTAGTAAGCTTACATGTCCCTGAAACTCCACAAACAAAAGACATGATAGGCGCTGCCGAGTTTGCAGCAATGAAAAAGGGCAGCATCTTTATCAACGCATCACGCGGTACTGTAGTCGATATTGAAGCTTTAACCGTTGCGTTAAAAGAACGTCACCTCGCAGGTGCAGCAATCGATGTATTCCCCGTTGAACCACAATCGAATGACGATGAATTTATCAGTCCTCTACGCGGTTTAGACAATGTTCTACTCACGCCGCATGTGGGCGGTAGCACGGCCGAAGCCCAAGAAAACATTGGTATCGAAGTCGCGGGTAAGCTCGCTAAATACTCAGACAACGGCTCAACCGTTTCTGCGGTTAACTTCCCTGAAGTGTCATTACCAACGCATAAAGGCACCTCGCGCTTGCTGCATATTCACCAAAACCGTCCGGGCGTGTTGATCAAGATCAACCAAGCCTTCTCGGAAAAAGGCATCAACATCGCCGCCCAATATTTGCAGACCACCGCAGAAATTGGTTATGTCGTGATGGAAGTAGACACAACTCAAGCGGAAGAAGCCTTAGTTGAACTCAAAGCCATTGAAGGTACATTGCGTACTCGCGTGCTGTTTTAAACTTTAAACTCCACTCGCTTTAAGCCTATCGACTAAAGCACACATATTAAGGCGCACAGATCATTCACAGATATGTGCGCCTTATGCTTTTGAGCCAACTGGAATTCCGTTACAATCTAGCCTCTCACATCGTCTTCATTTTCAGGATCTCGCTATGACTATTTCAGTTTCTACGCCCCATTGGGATCTGGACGCTACCTTGCCTCCACTTATGCTTGCCAACTTATCTCATTTGGGCCTCATCAAAGTCGTTGGAGAACAAGGCCGCAGTTTTATCCATGGCCAAGTGACCACAGACATCAGCTCATTGGCCACAGATCAATGGCGCTGGGGCGCGCATTGCGATCCTAAAGGTAAAATGCTGGCCAGTTTCAGAACCTTTGCCATTCAAGATGCACTCTTTATGTTGATGCCAAAGGATGCCATCGAAGTCGATTTACCCCAGTTACAAAAATATGCCGTTTTTAGTAAAGCCACCCTAAGCAATGCATCCGCTGAGTGGACTCTGCTCGGGGTTGCCGGTGAACAGGCAAGCCAATTCGTGAACAAACATTTTGGTGACATTCAGCAAGAGCTCACACTCATTGAAAATGGTGCGATTTTAAAAGACGCTGAACGTTTTATTTTAGTATTAACACCAGATGCTGCGGCAGCTTTAGTTGCGCAATCGGAACTGAGTGTATTTGACGCCAGTGCATGGCAAGCGTTAGAGATTGCAGCAGGTTACCCCAACCTTGCCGCCAGCCATGCCAGCCAGTACGTACCGCAGATGTGTAATCTACAAGCGGTTAACGGTATCAGCTTCAACAAGGGCTGCTACATGGGACAAGAAACCATAGCGCGAATGAAATATCGCGGTGGTAATAAACGCGCCCTGTATATTTTGCACGGCCACACTAGTCTTCAAATCACCCTAGCATCAGGCCTTGAAATCGCGATGGAAGACAGTTTTCGCCGTGGCGGTCAAATCATTGAGTTTGTACAGCGCGGCAACCAAGTCTTGTTAACCGCCGTACTTCCTAATGACACGGCTAATGATACTCAGCTACGTTTTGCCGACGATGAACAATCACATTTAACGATCCAAGCCCTGCCCTACTCATTAGATGAAGCGTAATGCTTTGATTTAATATGATTAGTATAAAATATTGAAGCAGAATAAAGGCGCCAATGGCGCCTTTACCTTAGTCAATGCACTTCGAGCATCAATTTTCTAAATAAGTATCTCGAATGGCAATTGCTTCTGGCAGGATTTGCTTGAACTCCTCCACCAGCTTAGGATCGAAATGTTTTCCCGCTTGATTTTCAAATAACTCCATAGTTGCTTCAATCGTCCAAGCCTGCTTGTAAGGCCGTTGCGAAGTCAGCGCATCGAACACATCCGCAATCGCGGTGATACGCCCTTCAAGGGGGATTTCTTCGCCTACCAAGCCATTAGGGTAACCTGAACCATCCCACTTCTCATGGTGAGTTAAGGCGATACGACGGGCCATTTGCAATAACGGATCGCTATGTTCACCAATAATTTCTGCACCTATGGCGGCGTGCTGCTGCATAATTTCCCATTCCTGCGCATCAAGTTTCCCAGGCTTTTTCAGCACAGCATCGGGCGTACCGATTTTACCAATATCGTGCATAGGCGCCGCGTTAAAAATCAAGTCACAAAAGGTTGTCGGTAAGCCGAGCTTTATCGCTAATATGCGGGCGTAATGGCTCATACGCACAACATGTAGACCCGTCTCGTTGTCCTTGTATTCAGCGGCACGGCCAAGACGACGGATAATCTCGAAACGGGTTTCTTCTAATTCGTGAGTACGAACTTTAACTTGTTGTTCGAGTAGACGTTTTTGATCATAAAGCGCAAGATGTGTTTTAACCCGCGCTTTAACGACAGGCGCGCTGACAGGCTTAGTAATGTAATCCACCGCACCCAATGCAAAACCTTGGGCTTCATCAGCAATTTCAGATAAGGCGGTCACGAAGATCACCGGAATATGGCTGGTCAGCGGCTCTTGCTTTAGCACCTTGCAGACTTCATAGCCATTCATACCTGGCATCATGACATCGAGCAGAATCAAGTCAGGCCGCGATTTTGTCACTAACGCTAACGCCCTCGGGCCATCGATCGCCACTTTGACTTTGTAATCATCACCTAAAATACCAATCAAAATATCGATATTCTCAGGTGTATCATCGACGACTAATATTGTTGCTTTTTCCATTAACAACTCCACTCAATGTCACGCATTATAAATTCGCGCTACCGCTTTCTATCCTAACTGTGTAATCACATCGTCAATTAAGTCGATTGCCTCATCAAACTGATACTGGTTAATCATAGATAAAGCGGGGCTTAATGTTTGCCACATCGCACTACTCACCTTCGGCTTTAAGGCATCAATTTTTACCACTGCGCTGGCATCGGCATCATCTAGATTCTGCCGCAAGGCCTGTAATGCCGCCCTTAAATCTTCAGCAGATAATAAATCAACGGCTTGAGGTTCGGCTTGATTTACCGCTGCTGGTTTGTCGTGTTCAATCGCATCGCAGATAGAGGCCACTAGCGGTTGAATTTGAACCAATTCATCTTCATAAGGCGCTTTCTCTGTTAAATGCAACTCAAGCAAACGCGCTAATTCCACCAATTTTGCCGAACTTAAATTACCCGCTAAGCCTTTAAGGGTGTGGGCGATACGCACCGCATCTTCGACTTGATTCGCCGCGATGGCTTTGCGAACCTGCTCCACCACATTACGTTGACTGCTCACGAAACGATCAAAGATTCGTTGATAAAGACGCGTCGAATGCTGCACCAGTTGCAAACCTCTATCGATATCCAGCTCAGGGTGTTCTGGCCATTTGAGCAATACCGTTTGATCAGCGCCATTGCTGACTTCACCCTGTGCGCTGGACGAAGTTAACCGAGTTGAGGCTTCCGCCCTTATCGCAGCAGAAATTCCAGAAGAAGATCCGAGGTATTTCAATAGGGTTTGATAGAGCACATTCACTTCTATGGGCTTGGCAATATGGTCATTCATCCCAGCCCGAAGACACATATCTCTATCACCAGCCATCGCATTCGCAGTCATAGCGACGACAGGTAAATTTGCCAACTCAGGCCTTTTCCTTATCGCTTTAGTGGCTTGATAACCATCCATCACCGGCATTTGGCAGTCCATTAACACTAGATCGAAATGCTGTTGGGATAGCTTATCTAAGGCGATTTGGCCATTGGTCGCTATGGATAAAATAATCCCCACTTGCTCTAAAAACTCGCTGGCGACTTCGAGATTCATCTCGTTATCTTCCACTAATAAGATACGCTTCCCTTGAAGTGGTAATAATAACTGCGGCGCCAGGTCTTCGGTACGGCGTCTGACTGGCAATATGCCTTCACGGCCAATCGCATTCATTATGCCATCGAGCATGCGTGAGGCGCTGATGGGTTTACTGATGTACCCCGCCAGTGCTAATTGCTCAATTTGAGTGATAAATTCATGATTCGCATGGGCGGATACCATCAAGATCTTAGGCTGAGACTTAGCCTGTAGTTGGATCTGACGGGCGGTTTCTAACCCGTCCATACTGGGCATTTTCCAATCGATTAATGCCACTTCATAGGTCTGCAGTAAACAGCGGCTTATTGCTTCTTCACCTGAACGAACCGTATCGACTCTAAAGCCCATACTTTCGAGCGTTGTACGCATTATGTCCCTAGCGGTCGCGTTATCATCTACCACCAGCACAGACATGCCCTCAAGCTCTTGCTCAAGCACTAATTTTTGGCCCTCGGAAATTTGTAACTTCACAGTGAAATAGAAGGTGCTGCCATGACCAAATTGACTTTCGACACCAATATTGCCCCCCATGAGTTCAACGAGTTGCTTACAAATAGCCAAACCTAAGCCTGTACCACCGTATTTACGGGTGGTTGAAGTATCCGCTTGGGTAAAGGATTTAAATAATTTTGCTTGCTGCTGCTCAGTTAAGCCTATGCCGCTGTCACGCACACTAAAACGCAGCACGACATCATCATCTTGCTGTTCAACAAGATTTAACGACAGTAATACTTCACCCCGCTCGGTGAACTTAATGGCGTTATTCATCAAGTTAATCAACACTTGACCTAAGCGTAGCGAATCACCATATAAATAACGCGGCACGTTAGGGGCGACTGCAAATAACAATTCAATCTGCTTGTGGGCGGCTTTCTCAGAGAACATATCGCTGAGATCTTCTAGCATAGTATCGAGCTGAAATGGCACTGAATCTATGTCGAGCTTACCCGCTTCGATCTTAGAGAAATCCAGAATGTCATTGATAATAGACAGTAAAGACTGCGATGCCCGCTCAATCTTCTCCACATAGTTTTTCTGTTTTTTATCTAATTCGGTCTGTAAGCACAGCTGGGACATGCCGATAATGGCATTCATTGGGGTGCGTATTTCGTGGGACATATTCGCCAAGAAGTCACCCTTGGCTTTACTGGCGGCATCGGCTTGCTCTTTGGCAAGTAACAGTTCATCGGAAAGCAATTTAAGCTCTGTCATATCGACCATGCTGATCACAGCCGATTCAAATTGTCCTTGGGCATCTAACAATGCCGACACATTGACCGTCATCCATAAAGGCGCACCGGAAGGACGAATAAAACTTCTCTCGCCACGATAATGGTCAATTTTGCCACCGACCAATTCCTTAAATTGCGCCTTGGCGATATGCTTATCTTGTGCGCTAAGGACCTCAAAAATTGCGGTATTGCGTAAACTCTCCCGAGACCGCGCCATATCAGCACAGAATTGGTCATTACAATCTAAGATAACGCCTTTAACATCCACATTGACGATACCAATGGTCGCACCATCGAACAGTGCCTTAAAGTGCGCTTCACTGAGGGCTAACTCTTGTTCTATGCTCTTGCGTTGGGTGATGTCCATTACATACCCATTCCAAGTAATGGCGCCATCCTCTTCAACATGGCCGCTCGCACCCGCCTCCATCCAACGTATGCTGCCATTGGGATGGCGATAACGAAACTCGCGGATCCATTGAAACCTATCTTCACTCTTACCCGAAAGTGCCCGCACGACGTCCGGCCTTTCTTCATCAAAAATTCGCTCCGCTATGATGTCAAAATTACTAATAAGATCATCACGATGTAGCCCCAGCATTTTCATTGCCGCACCAGAGAGAAAGGTAAATCTGCGATCAGTAGGCGAGTGCCACAACAATTGGTACACGGTACAAGGAATAGACTCTGTAATATTGGTCAATTGCAGGCGCGAAGCCTCTAGCTGTCCTATAGCAAGCTTACTCTCTGTGATGTCATCAATACTGCCGTCGAACCAAAGTGGAACGCCCTCTTCGGTATAACTTGCCTTACCTTTCTCATGCACCCAGCGCACACTGCCATCGCGATGGCGGATACGATATTCCACTTCAAAGGTTTCTTGCTGCGCGAGTGCTCTATCAATATGCAAATGACATGTAGGCCGATCCTCTTCTAAAATCAGCGAAGCAAAAGTACGTTGGCGATTTTCAATAAACTGACTCGCTGCATAACCCGTAATCTCAGCAATATTGTCACTGATATATTCCATGAACCATACATCCCCGATACGAGTCCGATAAACGGCGCCGGGAATATTAGTCACTAAGCCACGAAAACGCTGTTCGCTATCACGGATCTTCTGCTCAACGGCCAATTTTTGTGTCATATCGCGTATTGAAGCCGCCACTTGCCTTTGTCCATCAAAGGCAGAGGGAAGAATACTCAGCGCTATTTCCGCAATAAATTCATTACCATCAGCTTTTAACGCCCGTACATGACGGGCATTTGCCATGCCTCTATCGCGGCCTTCGCGCAGGAATGTTTGCCGCTCAAGTACATGCCCGTTTCCTAACTCTTGCGGCAATAACGCCTCAACCTGCAAACCCAGCATAGCGCCCGTTTCGTATCCAAAGAGCTGCTGACAGCGACTGTTAGTAAAGACGATTTTCCCAAGTTCGTCGACAATGAGCATGGCCTCGGGAGCGGCTTCTAGTACGGCATTTGACCAAACTGCTGCTGAAAACTGCTCAGTAACATCGGTAAATAACATCTCCACCGACATTAACTCACCCGTATCTGATAATAACGGCTGCATAAATACATCGAGCCTTCTTAAATGCCCTTTTTCATCCAGCATTTCCACTTGATGCGAAGGGACATTTTGGCCCTTTAAGGCCAAATCGGTATATTCCCAGTTTTTCTCATTAAGGGGATTAGCCGAGAAGAGCCTTTGATATTTGCGCTTGAGCAAATCAGGTGAGATCCCCAACACCTTAGTTACCCCCTCACTGACTTGGGCGAGTTGACCATTAGGTTCTAGGGAACAATAGAAAGATTTATCGCTCATACCATCAATTAGGCGCGCAAAGCGGTTGCCACGGGAATCAAGAATGGCTTGTTCACGTTCTGCGAGTAATTCCGCCATTTGATTGAAGGTAGTACTCAGCGTCACTATTTCACTCACGGCACCTTTAGGTACAATGAGCTGCTGAGTTTTACCCTGTCCAAAGGACAAGATACCCGACTCGAGTAGCTCTAACGGCCGAGTTAATCGTTTCGCCGCCAGATAACAAGTCAGCAATAATAAGAGGGTTAATAAACTTAAATTGAGGATAATAGATGCTAGATCATCAAGTAGGGAGTTGAATAAATCTTGTTCTGGCGCGAATACAATCACACGCCACTTTAATTGAGGGACAGTCGCAATACTCGCAAGATAAACAACATCTTGGTTATCGACAAACCTTGCTTGACCATCAAGCCTTTTATCCTGTAGCGTCCAAAAATCGGCATTTTTATCTTTATTCTTATCGAGCCACTGGGCTGAAGTCGTTGCCAGTACTTTTTCTTTATCTATATGATAAATCAGCCGCCCTTGATCGTCTAAAACCACCAGACGATTTGGTGCAATCCCCAATTGTTTTGGCAATCCATCTAAAGCTAAATCAACCGTGGCGACCCCAAAATAATTGTCTACCTCACCAAAAGGAGCCGAATAGGTCAACATCAGAATATTTCCCGCCCCCTCATCAAAGTATGCCTTTGACCAATAACCGTTCGCTTGATTGATAGCCTTGCTCCACCAATCCCAAGTGCCATCGGTATAGTCGTAGCCTTCAGCGCCAATATCGAGATAATGGAGATCGTCGCTGCCACTGGTGTCGCGGTAAACATAGGGAGAAAAGAGCTTGCGATTAGGAAAGGTGTTCGGTTTAAATGCGACTGCGGAGCCAAAAAAATCAGGATTACGTTTGACTCGATTCATCAAGACACTTTTAACACTCTCAGTGTCATTCATGTCTTCTTTACTTGACAAAAAACCAATAAAATCAGCAAGACCTTGGGTTTTGGCCTGCGCATGCTCGAGCAGAAACTGCAGACGAGAAGCCGAATGACTCGCCTCTTGTGTCAGGCTATGGTAAAGCCGATTCTCTGAGGAGATATAACTAAACCAAGCGTTTACACCATAGACACTCGCCATAATTAAAATGAGAGGCAAGGCTATGTGGGATAAAATCCTACTGCGAAAAGTACGAAGTTTACTTTTTTCCATGGTGTCGCCCTAAAGCCCCCGATTTTATAAGCACTGCATTTAAAAATAGCACTTATAAAGTAAACGAAGAATTTAGTGGCGACAATGTCAAAGTTAAAATAATGTGAAGTAATTTATTGTTTTAACAATACTAATAAGCCGTCTCTAAGAAGCCGTCTCTAAGGTTTGATTAGGTAAGATACGAGCAAAATAACTTTGGGTTTCGGCGATAATGATATGCCTCAAGCCCACAATGGCGATCAAGTTAGGGATAGCCATCAAACCATTAACCGTATCGGCCAACAACCAAATCACATCCAGTTTGATAAAAGCACCACCGGCAATCAGCACCAAAAACACCACTTGATACATGCGTAGCCCGCGCTCACCGACTAAGTAATACCAACAGCGTTCACCATAATAATGCCAGCCCAAAATCGTGGTAAACGCAAAACACACTAGCGCAATCGTCACCAAATACTGACCCACAAGCGCTGAGCCTCCCAGAGCAAAAGCAGCACTCGTCATCGCGGCACCCGCAGTCTCACCACTCCATACCCCAGTGATGATCAGCACTAACCCCGTCATAGTGCAAATGATAATGGTATCGAAGAAAGTACCCGTCATGCTGACGAGACCTTGCTCAACGGGTTCATTGGTCTTAGCGGCAGCGGCGGCAATGGGTGCACTGCCTAATCCAGATTCGTTCGAGAACACACCTCGGGCAATACCGATTTGAATCGCCTGCGCGACTGTCGCCCCTAAAAATCCCCCCGCAGCTGAGAGTGGCGTAAAGGCAGATTCAATCACTAAAGCTAAGGCGGGTAAAATCTGCTCGGAGAAACCGACTAAGATCCACACGCAGGCCAACACATAACCAATCGACATCGCAGGCACAAGTTTTTGCGCCACATTTGAAATACGCTTAACCCCACCCAAGGTAACTGCGGCCACTAAAAATGTCAGTACGGCCGCGGTTAACCAAGTCGGCACCTCAAAGGCGATCGTCAGCGCATCGCTAATGGCATTGACCTGTGCAAAAGTACCAATACCGAAAAAGGCCACACCAACCCCAAAGAGAGCGAACAATTTCGCCATCCAAGGTAGACCAAGGCCGCGCTCGATATAATACATAGGGCCACCCGCAATCTGCCCACGAGCATCGGTGGTACGGTACTTTACCGCCAACATACATTCAGCATATTTAGTCGCCATGCCGAAAAATGCCGCCAACCACATCCAAAATAACGCCCCTGGCCCGCCCATTTTTATTGCCGTCGCCACGCCGACAATATTACCGGTACCGATAGTGGCGGACAGCGCCGTACAAAGCGCTGCAAAGGAAGATAAATCCCCATGACCTTTGGCGGGTTTAAACAACAATCCCATCGCCATCGGCAGACGAAATACTTGGATAAGCTTGAGACGCACAGTGAGGTAAACCCCTGTACCCACCAGCAAACAAAGGGTAATTGGGCCCCAGACGATGCCATTAATACTGGCAAGTAAAGCTTGAAAACTCATGATATTCCTCGAATATTAAACAACAAAATTAATAAACGGAGGAGGAAAAGAAATGGCTGTGACGCGCCGCAGTCGGACGCTATAGCGAACTATTTTGACCTAATCTCGGCCGAGAATCGCCTAAGCCGAACGCTAAAAGCGTAGCAAGCGAGAGCTCTACACGAGTGCTTTCAATAAGAGCAAAAGTGCTCCATCTCAAGCAAAAGAGTAAAAATAGCCCACGACGACAAACGACAGGGACTGTGCAGTCATCCTCTCCTCTGTCCTTTTGCCTGAGCGTTTCGCGTCGCAGGTTATACAATAACACCACGACACTTTCGCCTTCGGCGCCACCTGATTGCACAATGAGTGCAACTGGTAGTCTCTCCAGAGGCTCGTCCAGTAACAGTCCACGCCTATCGGCACCTGAAAGAGTGCTTTGTTTTTTATAAGAAGACTCGCTTCTGTAAAACCAAAGTTGCCTCGTCGGTGTGGGGTCAATTCCCCACTCTCCTGCTACCTTCATCCGAACGGATTGCTAGATTGAGATTTACTCCCAAGCTAACAGGACGCACAGAATGCAACAAACACGGCGTCAGCTCAAGCCGTTTGCTCACAGTTCGTCGAGGATTTAATTCAATTGACTATTTTTACGGCAAGTGACGATTTATGTTTTGTGATCCCGTTTATGATCCCATTACAGGAAAAATCAGTATCTATCTGAATAGAAAATGCTTTATCTTGAACACGGGATTGCAATGCTAAATTGCAGCCAAGATATGCTGCAGCCACAGTTGAAAACACTACTGACTACACCCGCCGCCAATGGATATAAAGGAGTTGCTCAATGGCCGACGTCGCTAAGCTTAACCAAGTCACCAAAGGCTTTCGCGATGGTGAGCAATATCATCAAGTACTGCAAGCGGTTAATCTACAGATCCACAGAGGTGAAACCGTGGCGCTTACAGGTCCCAGCGGCAGCGGCAAAAGCACCTTACTCAACCTGATCGCCGGCTTTGAAACGCCAGACTCGGGTGAAATCTTGCTAGAACAAGCGTCCACCTCAACTTGGCAAGACAAAGATTGGAGCCGTTTCAGACGTAATTCCTTAGGTGTCGTGTTTCAGCAATTTAACTTACTCACGCCACTCAACGTGAAAGACAATATCGCCTTCTCCTTAAGTTTAACCGCGCAGCCATGGTCGCCTTGGTGTGACTATCTGGTTGAAAAACTTGGGCTGATGCCACTACTTCATCGGCAAGTTGAAGCACTTTCAGGCGGTCAACAACAGCGTGTCGCCATCGCCCGCGCCTTAGCCCATAAACCGACCTTGCTACTGGCCGACGAACCTACGGGTAACTTAGATGATGTGTCAGGCAAACAAGTGATGGCACTACTGTGTGAACTGGCACGGGAAAGCCAAACTAGTATCTTGATGGTCACCCACAGCGAAGAATGCGCCGCCTTCATGCAAAAACGTTGGCATTTATCCCAAGGTGCAGTCGCTATCTATGAACAATAAACTGCTCACTAAGGCGACGCCCTCGGGGCTTAGGCTGACGTGGCTCAGCCTAAAGGTTTTTATCGCCCATTATCGCCATGCGCCCATACAAGCAGGTGCCATTCTGCTCGGTATCGCCTTAGCTGTGACTCTGCTCATTGGAGTCAAGGCAACCAACGACAATGCCGTGCGCAGCTATAGCGAGGCGACTGAGCTTTTGAGCCAACGCGCCGATGTGCTACTCACGCCGCCCCTTGGACAAAACACTTTAGATGAATCTGTCTATTTCGCCTTGAGACGAGCCGGATTAAGTCAGAGTCTCGCCGTCGTAAGTGGCAAAATCTCCAGTAAAAACGGTCAGTTCTGGCAACTGGAAGGCAGCGATTTGATCGCTGCATTAACACTACAAAAATCGAGAAGTAACGCCTCGACCGACACACAATCAGCCACCTCGCCACAGATGAATGACTTACCGCTTGCCGATCTCCTCAGCGGCGCAGCCACAGTAATCATGAGCCGCAGCCTAGCTGCCAAAGTGGCACCCGACGGTAAACTTGTTTTAGAAAATAGCACCTTAGATGTCATTGCAATTGATGACAGTTTTGGTCTCGGCAGCGCCATCTTGGCCGATATGTCCCTCGCCCAGCGATTACTAAACATGCAAGGCAGATTGAGCTATATCGCTATGTTCAGTGAGCGAGAAAACCTACCTAAACTAAAATCCCAACTCGACGCTTTAGGGATTACGCCGCAAAAGGCCAGTTTTAGCCAGCAAGATCAAGGCCAAGCGCTGATAGCGCTGACCCGCAGTTTTCACCTTAATCTTAATGCCATGAGCATGTTAGCCTTCGTTGTCGGCCTCTTTATCGCCTATAACGGTGTGCGCTACAGCCTAATGAAACGGCAAAAACTATTAGTGCAATTATTACAACAGGGAATCGAGCGCCGCGCCTTGATGACGGCGCTGATGTTCGAATTAATTTTGTTAGTTGTCATAGGTTCAAGTTTGGGCTTTATCAGTGGTTTGCAACTCAGCCACTGGCTGCAACCTATGGTCGCCATGACCTTAGAGCAAATGTATGGCGCCCACTTGCTCCCCGGTATTTGGCAATGGACTTGGCTTTTTGAGGCAATTGCCCTCACCTTAATTGCCGCGCTCGGGGCTTGCTTGCCCTTGTATTTAGATCTTACGCGCCAAGCATTGGCACAAGGGGCGAATCGTTATCAGCAAATGCAGGCACACCGCAAAACCCATAGCATTCAATTTGCCTTAGCCTGTGGCTTATTGACCTTAGCGGCATTGCTGTTTCCCTTCAGCCAAAGCTATAACATCAGCTTAGTGTTACTCGGTATCGTCGCTATCGCTATTCCCTTATTGTTGCCGCAATTATTGCATTGGGGCGTCAGTGCGTTAATGCCCTTGGCACGTCCCGGATTATGGCAATATCTGCTCGCCGAAACCCGTGAGCTTATTGCACCTCTTTCCCTTGCTATGATGGCGATCTTACTGGCGCTCAGTGCCAATGTGTCGATGAACACCCTCGTTGGAAGCTTCGAGCAAACCCTGCGAACTTGGCTAGAAACTCGCCTGCATGCCGATCTCTATATCCGCCCACCGAGCCAGCGTATCGACACGATTCAAACCCAATTGATGCACGATCCTAGAGTCAGCGGTCTTTATCAGCAGTGGCAAATTGAAGCCCAGCTTTCACTCCCAGTATCGACGGATAATTCGAGCGAGTTGACGATTCCAATTAGCCTACTTAGCCGTGATGAATATTCGATTCGCCACACCAGTGCACTAAAAGAAAGCCTGCCGACTCTGTGGCAATCCTACTTTAATGCCCCCGTTGTATTGGTGAGCGAACCTCTAGCCATCAAATACCAATTACAGCTTGGTGATACTGTGTCATTGGATGTGCTTGAGAAAACAGGTAACAGCAAAGCCATTATTGGCGGCATTTATTATGACCACGGCAATACCCGAAACGAGGTCATTATCAGCCAGCCACTTTGGCAACGGGCCCAGTTACCTGTACTGCCGGTGAGTTTAGCGGCAAGTTTTCGCGGTAAAGAGCAAGGCAGTAGGATAAGTGAAGCAGAACTGGATCAACTACAAGTCCAACTGGCGACTGAGCTAGGTTTATCCCAAGCGCAAATCTACAGCCAAACTAAGATTAAAACCCAAGCTATCGCTATGTTTAAACGCACTTTTTCCATTACCTTAGTGCTGAATAGTTTGACGCTGATTGTCGCCGCGATTGGTCTCTTTAGTGCCTGCTTAATGTTGACTCAGGCAAGGCAAGCGCCACTGGCACGGCTGTATTCCCTCGGCGTCAGTCGTAATGCACTGCGCGGCATGGTGTTTATGCAGATGTTGATTGTGGTGCTGATCACTTGCCTGCTCGCTATGCCAACGGGCGCGCTGTTAGGTTACCTGCTTATTAATAAGATCACCTTGCAAGCCTTTGGCTGGACGATAAAAATGATTTGGGATTGGCAAGCTTACGGCCATGCAATACTGATTGCCTTAACCACCTGCACCTTAGCCGTACTCTTACCGCTGTATTGGCAAACCCGCAAGCCACTGGTCGCTAGTCTGCAGCAGGAGACCCTGTGATGAAAACACTCAGTATTGTATGGGCAGTGGTTGGGTTAATGCTGATCGGCGGCTGCGATAAAACGCCATCGACGCAAAACACTCAGTCCAAATCCATGGCCAATGTGGTGGGGAAAACCTCTACTAATCAAGATGATTTAGCTTTTACGCCTGTTGTTCCCGGCTATAGATTTGAATTTCCGCGGGATCACTTGGCGCACAATGGCTTTCGTCAGGAATGGTGGTATCTGACCGCGAATTTAACCACAGAAACAGGTGAGCAACTCGGCGTCCAGTGGACGCAGTTTAGAGTCGCCCTGAAACCCACAACTCTGCAAACAATCGCTCTACAAACAACAGTTCCGCAAGTAACAGATGCAACGCCCAAAAGTGAATCCACTTGGGAGACTCAGCAGCTTTACTTGGCCCACAGCGCATTAACCTCGAGTCAAACTCATCTGGCTCACGAAAAGTGGTCACGCCGTCATAGCGAGTTTGCCGAGGTAAAATTAGATCCTTATCAAATCCGCCTCGATAACTGGCACTGGCAGAGCGAAACCAATGCACTCTTTCCCGCGACCTTAACGGTGGAGAATTCTGATTTTAGCTATCGACTTCAGCTTAATAGCCAAGCGCCACTGCAATACCAAGGCGTTAACGGCTATAGCCTTAAAAGCCGCGACGGCCAAGTAGCCTCTTACTATTACAGCCAACCCTTTATTGAAATTTCAGGTGAAATCAACCGCAATGGCAAAGTGGAGCAAGTCACAGGCCAAGGTTGGCTCGACAGGGAATGGAGCTCGCAATTTCTCACTAAAACGCAACAGGGCTGGGATTGGTTCGCGCTCAGGTTAAACGATGGCTCGACGCTGATGTTGTTTCAGTTACGGGATCAGTCTCCGGCAGAGTCCGCAAAGAATGCACCTATCTCAGCATTTTATAGCGCCAGAAGAATGTTTGCCGATGGCACAGGTCGCAACATCAATTCCACTAACAATCCCAATGACATTCAGATGACGCCTCTTAAATGGCAACACACAGTCAATGGCGACTATCCCGTTAGCTGGCAAGTAAAAATCCCCAGCGAAAATATCGATCTCACTATCATCCCGCTCAATACCAATAGCGCTATGCCATTATCAACGCCCTACTGGGAAGGCCCAGTGCATCTCTCTGGCAGCCATACAGGTACGGGTTATATGGAGCTAACGGGCTATTAACGTCTTATATATACTAAACAATGTGAATATAACTAGGGTCTGTTGATCTTTCGAGAGTGATTTTTAGACAGCATGGCAAGACGTTATAATTTGCTTCGCCAAAAGTAACCATAACCTCAAGCCATGCCAAGACTTATGCTAACCGATGAACGCTGGGAAAAGCTATTTCATTTAATGAAAAGCACAGGCCGTGTTTATGACAAACCTGAACATAGACAAACATTCGAAGGTATTCTTTACCGCCTTAGAACAGGTATCCCTTGGCGAGATTTACCTAAA
>NZ_JAKKRN010000028.1:0-60098 GCF_025654245.1 Shewanella sp. SM29 | reverse complement strand
TCAATAAAGACCCATTCTATATCAGCAAGGTTGGCTAAGGCCTTGAATAAATGTGCTAGAACGCCTTTCTTAGACCATAAATGAAACCGTCTAAAGACCGTGCTCCAATGACCGAACTCTTTAGGTAAATCTCGCCAAGGGATACCTGTTCTAAGGCGGTAAAGAATACCTTCGAATGTTTGTCTATGTTCAGGTTTGTCATAAACACGGCCTGTGCTTTTCATTAAATGAAATAGCTTTTCCCAGCGTKCATCGGTTAGCATAAGTCTTGGCATGGCTTGAGGTTATGGTTACTTTTGGCGAAGCAAATTATAACGTCTTGCCATGCTGTCTAAAAATYACTCTCGAAAGATCAACAGACCCTAGTACGGATCATCTGACGAATCGCCTCAACATAGGCGTGCCCACGCTCCGAATATCGGTCTAACGTCCCTGCGAGTGCAGAGCCTGTCACAGCTTGATTAGCTTGTCTTGATTGGGCACGAAAATCTCGCATCTTCTGATAAGCATTATGGGTATTCAAATTCAACAAATACCCTTCCACCGAAGCAAATGGTGTATCGAATCGTGCTAAACCATAATTGCCTAAACCTTGGCGCTTTTGCCTAGGTTCCATACCATTACCCTTGAAATCCCACTGCCCAAATAATGCATTACCTTCACGGGCAAATCGCGATGTGCCCCAACCGCTTTCTTTTGCCGCTTGAGCTAACACTAACGATGGTGGCAGGATATCCACCCTTTCAAGTAGCATTTGTCTTTGGGCTTCTAACAGCGGTTTATCTTCACTGCTTATTACTTTGTACTTTACCCCTAAGGCTAATAACGCAATATCATCAAGGGGGGCAGACATAATGACCTGTCTTTCTTGTAAAATTTTCTCATTCGCCAATAAGACTAAAGGGGCAATCATTCTAAGAAACACCATTTTCTTTTGCTTCACCGGGAGTTGGCTTGACACTGAACTCCAGCCCTCTCCCACGGCATCAAAGGTCAATCTAGGGACCGATTTATTACCATCACGAAAACTTTCTGGCGTGTAATCAAGCGAGTCAAACAAGCCCATGAGTTCATCGAGAGAACTGATATTCAGACTCAGTTGTTTAGTCTCTGGATTGTCGAAGGATGACTGCTCAAGTATTTTGGGGGATGAGAAATGTTCAGCAACCGTTGGATTTGCAACAGCACCTTGATTCGCTTGCACCAAGGAAGTCGTCATCAGTTTTGGCAAACTCTGCATATGATGCAGAGCACTCTGACTGGCAACTAAAGGATTGGAAGCCGTCCGTGACTGAAAATCAAGAGCATCAACTGGCAGCCTATTTGAAATCAGCTTAGTCGCTAGCGTTTCTTGCACATACACCGAAGAGCATAAAACAGACAAAGCAATGAGTGCGAGCATAGTAACGGGAAGCTTAAACTTTATAAACATGGTATCTCTTTAACTGAGGTAAAACGGTAGCAATGGGATTAGCCAATACATCGGGGGCGTAAGGTAACAGTAAAAACCTGACAGTTTGCTTAATAGATATACAAAATGACCTATTACGATCATTTTATTAAGGAGAATAGGACGAACGCCTTCTTGGCCGCCTCTTGACCCAATGTCAGCAATTAAATCCAACACCTTGATTTATTTAAACTCAATATGAAAATAGCGAGTGTTCACTCGCCAATAGAGATTGGCGAAATAAAATCAACTTATTCCAGTGCCAGCAAAACGAGGTAATGCCTCTTCAAGATAGGCGACGCAGGTGCGAAGTTTGGCAGACGTTTCTAATCGTGAGGCATAAATTACATGAATTTCAGCGGATTGATGATACTCGGGGAGTACTCTGACTAATGTGCCACTTAAGAAATCTTGCTGTAAATCCCAGATGGAGCGCAACATAATACCGTGGCCTTTAAGACACCACTGCTTAGCGACTGTGCCATTGTTGGTCATCAAGGAAGCCGCTAAATCAACCGAGGCTATGCCAGCCGCACTTTCCAATCGCCACACTCTATGGTTTTGATCGCGCTCGCGGATCCCTATGCACTTATGCTCGGCTAATGCCGCGAGATTGTTTGGCATGCCATGCGTGTCGATATAGGTCGGCGATGCCGCCAATACCCGATAATTACTCGCAAGACGCTTAGCTATCATTTGCGGTGGCAATTCGCCACCGACACGGATCTCCAGATCAAAACCTTCAGAGACCAGATCGACCGGACGGTCGAGCAACTCTAAATCAACTTCTAATTCGGGATAGTGGAATACGAGGTCTGAAATAATCGGCGCAATACAGTGGCTGCCAAATCCTGTGCTAGTTGCAATACGTAATCGCCCCCGTGGCACTTGCTGCTCTAAGCTAATTTCAAGGCTCATTTGCTCCATGGTATCGAGCAAACGTTCGGACCATTCCAAGGCAATCTTGCCCTCTAAGGTGAGGCTGACACGTCTGGCAGAGCGCAGAAACAAACGCACTCCGAGCGCTTTTTCTAATAGGCCAATGCGTTTACTCACATACGCTGGAGAAAAAGATAATTGCTCCGCAGCGGCTGTAAATCCCCCGCTTGTTGCGGCGATAACAAAGACCCGTAAATCTTCAAGTGGCGGCAGTTGACTCACGATTCGTAATCCTTAACAAAACATTTAGCCTATTCATACACGATACGAATATGGAATAACATACTAAAAACGCAGAATCCCCTATTGGAGTCAAAGATGTCTAAGGTAAAAATCGCCGTAATTGCCGGAGATGGCATAGGTACAGAAGTGATCCCCGAAGGGATACGCACACTCGAAGCCGCAGGAAAAATCTTAGGTGTGGTGTTTGAGTGGACCTACTTCGACTGGTCCTGTGAAACCTACCATAAAACCGGTCGCATGATGCCAGAGGATGGACTTAAGCAACTAAAATCCTTTGATGCCATCTACTTAGGCGCTGTTGGATTTCCAGGAGTTCCCGACCATATTTCACTCTGGGGATTGCTACTACCGATCCGCAGAGCCTTTGAGCAATACGTGAACCTTAGGCCTATTCGGTTATTTGAAGGCGTGCCCTGCCCACTCGCGGGTAAAAAGCCCGGCGATATCGATTTTTATGTAGTACGTGAAAACGTGGAAGGCGAATATTCCGCCGTCGGCGGCATTCAATATGAAGGTACTGAACATGAGATTGTCTCCCAGCAGAGCATTTTTACCCGTCGTGGAACAGACCGCATCTTAAAATATGCCTTCGATTTAGCCCAAAGCCGCAAAGCAAAGCACTTAACCTCGGCGACCAAATCCAATGGCATATTTCACTCTATGCCCTATTGGGATAGTCGCGTCGGGGAAATGGCAAAACAGTATCCCAATGTTAAGGTCGACCAATATCATATCGATATTCTGACGGCAAATTTCGTGCTGCAACCCGAGCATTTTGACGTGGTTGTTGGCTCAAATTTGTTTGGCGATATCCTGTCTGATCTTGGCCCTGCGTGCACTGGCACTATCGCCATTGCCCCTTCGGCGAACATCAATCCAAGCAAGGAATTTCCGTCGATGTTTGAGCCGGTACATGGTTCGGCGCCGGATATTGCAGGCCAAGGTATTGCCAATCCTTTAGGCACAATTTGGGCTGGCGCTATGATGATGCAACATTTAGGTTATAGCGCAATGCACGACCTGATACTCAGCGCGATAGAAAACGTATTGAAAGGTAAGCAGTCTTTAACCCGCGATATGGGCGGAACGGCGAATACTCGGGAGCTGACCGATGCAGTGATCGCTGCGATTAGTCGCAATTAAAACGTGCATTAAAACCTAATGCTAAAAGCCCTTTAGCATTAGGATTGAAAGGATTTTAGACTATCAAGACGCTGATAATAAACGCATCAATAAGCTAACCAGTTAATGCGTTAATTAAAGGCCCTTCCTTACAGCGGCATTCTGTACTCAATAACGCCCGGTTTTTCACCAATCCAGTTATAGAGTTTTTGCGCGGTTAAATTTGTTTCCTGTGTATGCCAGTACAGGCGCGCGCAGTTGTGTTCAATGGCCGCTTGCTTTACATACTCAATCAATTGTTTTCCAACATGTTGACCCCTTGCCGTTGGGGCAACAAACAAGTCTTCAAGATAACAATAATCCGTTTCGGCCCAAGTAGAACGATGAAAAACATAGTGTACAAAACCGAGTAAGTTTTGGCCCTCTCTTGCGACGGCGCAATAAATAGGTTCTTGGTCATCGAAGAATCGGCGCCACGTGGCTTGGGTGGTCGCTTCCGATAACGCCACTTTATAAAAAGTCTGGTAATCACGCCAGTGTGGTAACCAGAGTGAATAGTCTGTTTCTTTAACCATATCAATGGTTACTGTTAGTGACTGGCTGGACATTAGCGCACTCCTTGAAATTAAGTAAATGGTCTCAGTTTTACTGAAGCAAGATTCTAGATTCAATTGTGGTACCGCATAAGGTACACTTTTTGCATTTTTTACAGTACCAGTTAGCAAATGAAAAAACCTCAATCCAATTTCCCTCACTTGCAACTCAAAGATGGCATCCTCAAAGATCAGCTTTATCATGCGTTTAGAGAGGCCATTCTTGATGGACGTTTACACCCGCGAATGAAGCTCCCATCCAGCAGAGCCTTGTCGGAAACCATGCAGATTTCACGTAACTCAGTACTGCAAGGGTTTGAGCGCCTGATTGATGAAGGCTATCTGCTGACTAAACCGGGATCGGGCACTTATGTGTCAGATACCATTCCCGATGAATTGATCGATATTCCAAACCGTGCCATAGAAAGCGCTCAAGCCACTGATTCCGAATTAGAAATTAATCCACAGTTAATAGAAATGGCGCGACTGAAAGCGAAGGGAAATACGGACCACAGCCATAGCATGTTTAATATTGGCGTCGGATGTATTGATCTTTTCCCGCACCAACTTTGGGGACGGCTGTTAGGCCGAGTTTGGCGGCAATCGCGTAAAACCTTAGGTAAATCAAACCATAGCGCGGGGTATTTGCCGCTGCGTGAGACGATAAGTGACTATGCGCGTTCGACCCGCGGCCTCAATTGCACACCTGAGCAGATCATCATAGTCAATGGAACTCAGCAGGCCATTAACCTCACAGCGCAGGTACTACTCCAACAGGGAGATGAAGTCTGGCTTGATGAACCTGGGTATGACGGGGCTTTAGGCGCTTTTCTCTCGCAAAATATGCAAGTTCGTCCTGTGAGTGTTGATGATGAGGGCACAAATATTGCCGATGCGATACAGCGGTGGCCCGCAGTGAAACTGGCTTTTACCGCGCCCTCACACCAATTTCCCCTCGGCGGTATGCTAAGTCTGCCACGACGATTGGCCTTACTCGATTGGGCCGCTGAGCAGAGTAAATGGATTTTAGAAGATGACTATAATAGCGAGTTTCGTTATAGCGCCCGTCCGATACAGGCATTACAGGGGCTCGATAAACATCAAAGGGTGATCTACGCTGGCACCTTTTCCAAGATGCTGCTGCCCGAATTGCGACTCGGCTTTTTGGTGGTGCCCCCTAAACTGATACAGGCTTTCCAGTTGGCAAAATATTATGCCGATACGCACACGGCTCACCTAGAGCAAGCAACATTAGCGTTGTTTATCGCCGAAGGACATTACTCGCGGCATGTTCGCCGAGTGAGAAAAGCCAGCTTAGCACGCCAAACGGCGTTAATCGCGGCAATTGAGCAGTATCTGCCCGACAAATTGTCCGTTCAAACCTCTGACTCAGGTATTCACCTCGTATGTTGGCTAAAAGGCAACTTAACCGAAGAGGAAGTGATCAATAAATGCCGCCAACTCAGTTTAGGTGCACAGCCTTTGTCTCGATATTGCCAAGCGCCCTATCCAAGGCAAGCAATCTTACTGGGCTATGCCGCTCATACGCGTGATGAGTTGCGGGAAAGTATCAAAAAACTGGCGCAGATCCTTTAATATCCAAGCTTAAAAAGCCTGAAAGAAAATCCCGAAAGCACTGAAGATGGCAACAAACCATGTGAGGGATCTTAAGGTGCCTTTGTTGGCAAGATAGAGGATGTGATACACAAAGCGGGCGCCTACATGGACGATTGCGAGCCACTCAGTGGTGGGATTCACTTTGCCCGTGGCGATAACCACTAATACGGCTAGGCCAAACACCAGCAATGATTCAAAGGCATTTTGATGTCCCGCTAAAGCGCGAGCGCCAAAACCAGTGAGCTGCGCCTGCTGAGCACGGGGATGATTATTATCGTAACCACCCGCCTTTGCCATCGCCCAAGCCACTGGACCTTTCGCAAGATATGGCAATAACATGGCGACAAATAAGCAAATAAGTAAGGTATTCATGGGGTAATCTTCCTTTGATTGTTGTTTTGAGTTCTACTGTTTGAGTTCTACAGCTATAAGTGCCTAAGCTACAAGTGTATTGGTTAGCGACGTTATTTCACCATATACATGCCTTCACTTGCGGGACGACTAAATTTAAAGCCAAACTTTTCATAAAGTTCTGGCACATCCGCCATCAGGGTAATATACGCGCCCTCAAAAGCCTCACGATCTAAATAAGCCATGATGTGCTGCATAATAAGCCGCCCTAATCCCTTACCTTGATGCTCAGGATCCACTGCAATATCAACAATTTCGAAGTTGAGCGCGCCGTCACCAACCACACGCCCCATACCCACAGTCTGCTCAGCGAGCTTTATTTGCACGCCATATAAACTCCTTGGCAAGGCCTTAATGGCGCCCTCCAATGGTCTAGGGCTTAAGCCTGAAATCTGTCGTAAGCGAACAAAATCATTGGCAGACACAACGCCTTCAAGTACTTGGTACATGATATTTCCTATTGTTTTTATTCACGAACTTATCTTTCTATCACCTCAAGCTCAAAGCCTTCATCCATAGTCGGCGGCTGAAAATAACGGCTCACATGCCAGAACATCGCCTCAGTATCGAACATGGCGCGCTCAGGGTGGCTTTGTCTGCGTTTATCGAGTTGACTCAAACAAAGCGCATCGCTGTGATTAAGATAAATAAGTTTATGGGCGGCGCAATCAGTAAAAATGCTTCGAAACCACAGGCGCTGATTGATAGTATTCGCGGGAAAGTCCATGACCACAGAAACACCCGAACAGAGCAGTTCCTGCACATGCTTTTTAAGCAAAGGCTTAAGGCGAGCGGAATAGCTCAAGTAAGTATCAAAATCTTTAATTTCATCGGGATATAGCGCCGCCAGCCATGCGTCTTCCGAGATTAAAATACAGTTTTCGGCCTCAGCAAGTTGTCGCGATAAGGTTGATTTACCTGCGCCCATTTTGCCACAAAAGAATATTAACGTACCTTTACTGACCAATTGTCCTAACGCATTCTGCTGTGTCATCTTCACTCCTTGATTACTGGTCTTTTATCTCAGCCGACGATTTCACTCGCTATGACACTAATGAACGACAGTACAGAGCATCACATAAAGCATGAACACCGAGCAAGACTTGGGACGAGTTTAAGGTAATAAAATCCCATTACATTAATGACTATCCTGTGTTTAGACAGCAGACGTTTACCGCTATTCGCACAATCCACCGTTAGCTTTTTTTGAGTTCTGACATCTCTTCGCCCGCTTAGATCGCCTCGCTCTCTTAGCCCTATCTTTGCCTTAAATCAGGGAGAAACAAAAGCATTTAACTCGAAGAATAAAACAATAAGCCACATTATTAATCTAACAATTAAGCACTAAAGTAGTAATTTACGCTTAGCAATAAAAACATTACCACCATTCATGCTATGACATTAATTTAGGCGTATGCTAGGGTAAGAATGAAAGGATAACCGTCATAAGTGCAAAGGAGGCTCTATGAGCACTGTAGTTCCACGTACCGTCACTTCCCCTAAAAAATTCATTATCGGCAAGGGCCTATTAGCTCAAATGCATGATTATGTTAAGGACTTTGGTGACAATGCTTTTATCATCTGCGATGAATTTATCCTCAGCCGCGTGAAGAATGAAGCGGTCGCTGGGCTAGATCAAAATGGGATCAGCAGCCACCTCGAAAAATTCAACTATGAGTGCAGCGAAGCCGAGATAAAGCGCTTAGGCGCGCTGGCAGAACAGCATCATACCAACGTTATTGTTGGAGTTGGCGGTGGAAAAACCTTAGATGCCGCCAAAGCCGTCGCCTTCTATCAAAAACGGCCTGTCATCTTGTACCCCACAATTGCCTCAACCGATGCGCCTTGTACTGCACTTGCAGTGATCTACTCCGAAACAGGTGAGTTTGAACGCTATCTGTTTCTGCCACAGAACCCAGATGCTGTCGTTGCCGACACTGCCATTATTGCCGCGGCTCCGGCCCGATTTTTTGCGGCAGGCATAGGCGATGCACTGGCAACCTATTTTGAAGCTCGTGCCTGCTATCAATCAGATGGCGTCAACCTAGTCCTGAAAAAGCCTTCCCGCACAGGGCTGGGATTGGCCCAACTTTGTTATCAGTTACTGACTGAAAATGTTGAAGCTGCTATGGACGCCGTTAAAAACAAAATAGTCACACCTGCGCTAGAGCAAACCATTGAAGCCACCATCTATCTCAGTGGTGTTGGTGCAGAAGCAGGCGGGTTAGCCGCCGCCCATGCCGTAAACAATGGTATGTCAGCGGTGGCGGACTTACATAAAGCTCAGCACGGCGAGAAAGTCGTCTTTGGGCTGCTAACTCAGCTCGTGCTCGAAAATGCCCCAAAAGCCGAAATCGATAACGTTATCCGCATTATCAAAACGGCGGGACTGCCGCTCACTCTCGCAGATTTAGGGCTGAAAACCTTTATCGAGGCCGAGTGGCGCAAAGTGGCTGAGATAGCCTGTGCTGAGGGCGATACTATGGGCAATATGCCGATGAAATTAACCGCAGATGACGTCTATCAAGCCATGATAGCCGCCAATGCCATGGCTGAACGCTATAAAACAGCTGAAGCTTGTTAACCGTAACAATATGACGTGTACGCCGTATGTGGAAACCATCTATCAATTTGATTTAATTGATTAATACTACTGAGATAGTTCCTACTACCACACGAGTTTACCGTTCATCCTAGGCTTCCTTGCCACATATCAATGGCAAGGAAGTCCACAACAAACAAGACATTTCCACCCTCGATGCCAAAGCTGGCATTTACGCTCTATTTGTTAAACGCTTGGAGGCACATATGGCTTATGCAACAACCAATCCCTTTACGGGAAAGCTCATTAAAGAATTTCCAAATGCAACAGATACCGAAGTCACACAGGCGATAGAATCCGCCCATCAGGCATTTTTAAGCTGGCGAACCACTCCCTTTGCCGACAAGGCCGCAATACTGTCTAAGGCAGCAAAGATCCTCAGAGACAATAAATCCAAATACGCCAATCTACTGACCTTAGAAATGGGCAAAGTCACAGCAGAAGCCGAAGCTGAAGTCGAACTGTCGGCGCAAATTTTCGAATACTACGCCGAACATGCCGAGCGACTGCTGGCACCGCAAAAACTGCCGGTTGCCGATCCCGCTGAAGGTGAAGCGATACTGGTTAACGAACCGCTGGGCGTATTATTGGCTATCGAACCTTGGAACTTTCCCTACTACCAAATTGCGCGCATCTTAGCGCCGCAGCTTGCAGCCGGAAATACCTTACTACTCAAACATGCATCCAACGTGCCCCAGTGCGCTGCGGCCTTTGAAGGCTTAATGCGCGATGCCGGACTGCCCTCAGGTGCATTCCAAAATCTGTATGCCACCCGAGAGCAGATAGAACAGATCATCAATTCGCCCAAAGTGCATGGTGTTGCGCTCACGGGATCAGAAGATGCGGGATCGATCATTGCCGCTCTGGCGGGTAAGGCACTGAAAAAGTCCACCCTAGAACTGGGTGGCGCAGATGCCTTTATCGTACTTGAAGATGCCGATCTGCCTAAAACCATCGACTGGGCAGTGTTTGGCCGTCACTGGAACGCGGGACAGGTCTGTACATCATCTAAGCGGATGATCTTAGTTGAAGCCATTTACGATGAATTTATGAAGGGTTATATCAAGGGGATCGAAGCGCTAAAAGCCGGCGATCCTATGGACTCGGCCACTACGCTAGCGCCGCTCTCTTCCCAAGGCGCGGCCGATGAGTTGAAGCAGAAGATCCGTGATGCCATAAAACACGGCGCAACTGCGACCGAAGTGGGTCCTAAAGTGCCGCAGCAAGGCGCCTTTGTGCAGCCAACAATACTGACAAACCTGACGCCAGATAACCCCGCCTATTATTGGGAATTCTTCGGCCCTGTGTCCAGTATCCACAAAGTGAAGGATGAGCAAGCAGCGATTGCCATCGCCAATGACTCGCCCTTTGGATTGGGTGGCTCAGTGTTTACCGCCGATACCCAACGCGGGCTGGCGGTCGCTAAGCAGGTTTCCACAGGCATGATGTTTGTCAATCATCCAACTATGGTCAAGGCCGACTTACCCTTTGGTGGCGTACGCCGCTCAGGTTATGGCCGCGAGTTGATTGATTTAGGATTGAAAGAGTTTGTAAACCACAAGCTGATTAATGTGGTCGACATCAACGCGCCTTTCTAAACGCATAGAAAATAGCAACATCTGACTAAACGCCTGACGGAATAATCTGTCAGGCGTTTTATTTAACGTGCTTTATCCAAGGCATCACATAAGGCTTGAACGCCGAGTAAAGCTCTGGGCGTCGCGCGATGTAATAAATCGGCATTGAGTTGATAAATATGCTGTTTCTTCACGGCAGGAATTTCTGGCCATTGGCGCCAATCAACCCCTTTCACATTACCTTCTTCCCCACTTTGCAAAATCACCTCGGGCAAGGTCAGCAAGACGTTTTCTAAACTGACTTGCGGATAATCACTGGCGGCATCGTAAAACACATTTTGTCCATGGCACACACTGATGATCTGTTGGATCCAACTGTTTTTAGAGACTGTCATCAAGGGGGTCGACCAGAGTTGATAGAATACCTTAGGTTCTGATTTTTTAGCATTTTCAACCCGCAATCGGATAAGTTCAGCGCGATAAGCGGCCGCAGCCTTGCTTGCTTCTTCAACATGCCCCGTAAGTTGGCCTAACTCTTCAAGCTCCTTGGCGACGCCTTCTAAGGTTTTAGGATCGCTACCATAAAGGTTAAATCCTAACGTCCTAAGCTGGTTGATATCTTCGGCTTTATTACCCGAATCCCACACCACAATCAGATCGGGATTAAGCTCCATCACCCGCTCCATTTGAATGCCATAGTAACCGCCAATACGCGGGATATTTTTTGCCGCCTCGGGATAATCCGCATAATCGGTTGCGGCCACAATCGTATCGCCCGCACCTATGGCGTAAAGCATTTCCACCGCATGGGGCGAGAGCGCAATAATGCGTTTAGCGGGCTGCGCCAATACGCTATGGGGAAGAAATAGACTGAGCCCCAAAAAGAGTCCAGCTAAGTGTCGCTTAATCATGATATGCCTTAGTATTTATCCCCAAACCGCCTGAAGATGCAGGCGTAGTCTCTTCAGGTCACTTGGGGTTATAGAGTTAAACTAGCTGCTCTGGCCAGCCATAGTGTTCGATATAAGTTTGTAGATTCTTCGGGCGATACTGAGGATCTTGATCCCAGCGGGCCTTCACCGAATGATGCAAAAGTACTGGGACTTGCTCAGGGTCGAGTGGTCGTAAATATTCCTGTTTTATCCGATAAAAACTGCGTCTCGAGTTATGTAAGGTCGCGAGCGGATTTGGATGCACACTCGCGGCTAAGTGTGGCTCTAGGCTTAAATTAAATTTCTGCGCCTCGGATATCATCCACAACAGTGCAATATCCGACAACAATGAACCGTCTTTATCGGGTTTATAACTGCCGCCAATATTGCTATGGGCGCCCGCAAACCACACTTGCTGCATGTCCATATTGTCGCGTAGTTGCCAAATAGTCGGCTCAAAATCACTGCGGTGTTCATCTATGGCTAAGGCATGGCGGGCAACGCGCACATTGCGGCCAATTTTAGTGTCGTAAAACTCGTCTTTATCTTCGAACAAGCCTAAAAATGAAATAGGGATCCCCATAGCACCCACGGTATCCCACACACCAACAAACTTGATTTCCCGTGATTCATGACTGTATTTAGCTCTAAATTCGAGGGATTTTTCACCATCAGGCGCAAAGGGCGCACTGCTTTTTTTATAGTGATCGAAAGCTTGTTGAATCAACGCCGCATCGGGGCGTTTAAGTATGCCGCAGTTATTAATCAAGCCACACAAACAACGCACAGTGTAAGCACCACGGCTAAAACCAAAGAGATAAATCTCATCGCCAGGGGAATAGTTTTGCACTATATAGCGATACCCATCCATGATGTTTTTATGCAAACCGCGCCCTGTCGCACCACCGATGGTTTGATCGTAATAGGAACCCACGCCCCAATCATAAAATACCTGCTGGGGTTTGCCATCAGCCGCTATCGGGCTGATAGCACGCGCGAGGCGCAGCACATTGGTTGGGAAATCGACCTTAAGATCTTTCTCGGGCCGATTCCAAGTCCCATCGGCACAAATCACGATACGCTTATTCATAGGATCATCCTTGAGTCACTGATGCCCAATCTCGCAGGTAAAAAACTGTCGATAAAGACGCTAACGGGTTTTACCAAGGAATAACAGCCTCGCTATCCTTGTTTGCTGGCGATTCAAGGCGTTAAAAGCTCATCTTGCTTTACATGCTAACGTCACAGCAAAAAACCTATAGTGACATAAAAACCTAAGCTGACAAATTAGAACAATAAGATGCCGCTACAGTTTGCATATGTAATGTTCGTACGAGAGAAGATTAATGCTTTCTTTAACAAGAGTTAGACAGAGGAGCGTTAAATATAGAAGGGCTAATATCACTAAATGACTTATTGCTTGGTTATTAAATGCAGGCCCCTATTGAAGGGGGCGCTCCATGGTATTTGCTCGACGACATGGTGAATAGAAACCTAGGGTTTCTAAGCTTATGAACGAGAGCCATGGATGACGAACTGGCAATTAAACACGGATGTTGTCCAAGCCGCTCGACCGCCCCGACTTATAGGTTTGCCATGCCATTTGCTCATCGACTCGCAGCCAGTCCATCCTTGGATGCTCGACCGCCCCGTCCATGGGGTGGACGGTCGTCTCGCAAATCACCATGGCTCACCGTTTTGGCTTTAGCGTAACCTGTAGATTTAAAAGACATACGCAACACAGTTTTTGGACAAAACCTTGTTAGATGTTTAGCTCTATTTCAAAGCTTTAAGATTAAAATTTCTATGGATTAACGAACGCTTGTTGCAAGTCCAGCGGCCGCTGGCCACGCTGTTTAAGGGGCTTGTTAGCATTTTACCCTACGGAGGTAAATGCAGAACGATACTTAACAAAGCATCAATTTACTCTTTGCTGACCCCGACATAATCTGAAAAATAGATATTCACCCGATCCCTCTTTTTAATTTAGCGTCACACAGAGAATGCGCTTCAATGCTTAGTTAGAATACAGCTCCTCAGACAGAGTTTTTCCTATCCGAAATGAGACTGCACCTTCGTCATCTGGCCCTGCGTCTAACGTAAAAACTCGAACCACATTCTCAACTGGTACGCCCTCAACATAGAGATTTGGCCATGTACCCAAAGGCTCCTCAGCCCTCTCCTCCCATTTCAGATATTCCGCCATTCCAGAAACATCAATCTCAAGAACGACAGGCTCTTCCTCAACAGAAAACCATCGGTTCGCGACAAGCTCCACATCCTTCAACTCGTTCAGATGAACTCTGCCCCGCCGTTTATCTGCCTGGCATCGAGAGACACGCCCGCAACGCTGAGCCTCAACCCAATCTTCTTTAGGAACAACTCTATACAAATGATTCACATCAACGCTTCCTATCAGTTTTATAGACGCCCATTTAAGGGGCTGATTGTTTGCTGAAATGTACAGCGAAGCGAAACAGAACAAACTGTTAGCAGTCTCGCTTTAGATTCTTGTTAGCTATCCAATACACCTAATATCCAGTCACAGTAACTTGACACCCTAACTTGATAAGCAATAGTTCCATACAAACCACCTTTAAAAGTAGATATATCTCCATGCCCCAATTGCCAACTTGATAAACCTACAAGAAAAGGAACACTGTCTTCAAATATGACTGATGCTCCACCACTATCTCCAGATCCATGCATTCCTTCAAGTGATAGTGCATTCGCTGGTTCATCAAATTTAAATGCTAGCCAGTTACCTTCTGCGCTTTCAACAACATTTTGAAAATGGCTCATAACACGAAGTGACTTAGTATCAGGATACTCACCAGTTACTCCGTTCCCAGTAGCTCCCTTACCGTATACTGTGATCTTTTTGCCTTCTTCACTTTTACCCGTGTATATATTGATTGGTTCTATACCGCTAACAGGTGAAGTTAATTTGATTAATGCAATATCACTTCTAGATTTAAAAAATCTCATCAAAGGCGCTAAATCACCTTTGAGTAAATTTTTATCAGGTTCGGAGTAATCTGGGTGTATATGAACGCTTTCTATTTCATAATTTTTTGAACCAACAATTAAACTCTTACCAACATAATCATAAAAAATAGTATGTGCTACAGTCAGAATCCATTGAGAGTTGATAAGAACACCATGACCTTCATGTGGCATATCAATTAGATATTCAGGTGTTTTTTCTACAACATAATTTTCAGGGGGAATGTCATGTCTCATCACTACGGCATCACTGCCAATAGAAAAGAAACAAAAGAATAAGAGAAATAAAATTTTCATGTTACGTCCATGTTCGTTGATGATAGCTATAATTTAGTAGTGCACATGCACGTTTAACTCACTAGACAAGCAAAATTGCGCGTCCTTAACTATCTGTATTAACAAGAAGTTATCAGCTTTTTATTGCTTTTCATATACAAAAAACCAGCAGAAAAACATGCATACGCATTTTCTAAACCTATTATCTAAAAACGATAATCTTTAAGTTATTAATTCTAAGGGTCTTTAGATTTAAGAATTCGAGATATCACGCAAAGATAGCAACTTAAAATAGCTTTAAACCAAGCGATTTGAATACGACGGTACACCAATCCAGTTTCAAACAATCAAATAATGTACGCGCTAAATACAAGGCTAAAAGATGAGATTTTGTAGGGCAACTCATTCGTCAGTTTTCGATACACTAAACGAGTGCTAGCAAGCTTTGGGGCAATAGCTTTTTAGCTAAACGAGCAGCGAGAGGGTTAGTTAAGATTGGCATTGGTGTACCAGTGACCGTTGGCGACATGGATGTCGCCGTCGAGCCTATAGGGATATATTTACGGCGTGTCACTGAGGAAGCAATGACAATTAATACGGAATGCGCGTAACTCAACTGTCTTGCTTTGGGGCATTAGCTTTTTAGCTGAACGAATAGCTAAAGGGATTGTTAAGATTGCCATTGTTGCAACAGTGATCGTTGGCGGCATGACCGCCATTTTATATCTGCCCAATATGGATATAAAAAATATCGCTTTATGATGATAACAACACGCTCAGTTTAATAATCAAAACCTTGCTGTGCCTTGATACCCGCTTCGAATGCGTGTTTCAACGGTTGCACTTCGCTGACAGTATCTGCAAGCTCGATAATCGAGCGATGACAAGCGCGGCCCGTAATAATCACATGCTGCATGGGTGGACGATTTTTAAGTGCGCTAAGCACACGTTCCACATCCAGATAGTGATAGCTCACCATGTAGGTCAGCTCATCGAGCATCACGCAGTCAATCGACTCATCTTGCAGCAGCTTTTCGGCGGCTTCCCAAGCGAGTACAGCGGCGGCGGTATCTTTTTCTTTATCTTGGGTTTCCCAGGTAAAACCTGTGCCCATTACATGAAACTCAACCCCTGCACCTTCGAGTAAATTGCGCTCACCGCACTCCCAAGTGCCTTTGATAAATTGCACTACCGCGGCTTTTTTACCGTGACCGACGGCGCGGGCCACTGTGCCAAAACCTGAGGTCGATTTGCCTTTACCGTTACCGGTTAACACCAGCAGAATCCCCTTCTCCTCTTGGGCGGCGGCAATTTTAGCATCCACACCGGCTTTCACTTTCTGTTGGCGAGCCTTGTGGCGTTCGGCCTTGATTTGCGCTTGTTCGTTGTCGTTCTGTGCTGTCATGGTCTTCTCTTCACTCTGCTGCTAAAAATGTCTGCTTTTAAAACTTATGCTTCTAAAATTGGCTGTAATTTTTGCATGTCTAAATGCTCGGCTAACACATCGGCTAAACGATCGAGTTGCTGCTCACGTATTTGATTGATATCTATCGCCTTAGCATCGTTTAATCCCGCCCAACGTAAAATCAACTGACACGCATCAGGGCTATCAAATAGCCCATGTAAATAAGTGCCAAGGATTTGCCCGTCATCACTTTGCAGGCCATCGGCAAAGCTCACAGATGTGGATTCAGGGATTAACTGCAAGGGCGCATTCGTTTGTTCAAGCCTAGGGATAAGATAGCTTGATTCACCGCAGTGGATTTCATAGCCCTTAACAGCAACCTTTTGCCCAAGTAACGTTAGCTCACCTCTCACTCGCCGTAACTGTTTTTCGGCTTTGAGTTCTGTGCTCAGCGGCAGGTAGCCAAGTCCTGCGGTATCACCCGCACTGTCTTCAATGCCTAAGGGATCAGCAATGCTTTGGCCTAACATTTGGTAACCGCCGCAAATGCCGAGCACTTTGCCGCCGTAACGCAGGTGTGTGGCAATATCTTTATCCCAGCCTTGCTGGCGTAAAAAGGCCAAATCGGCGCGCACATTCTTACTGCCGGGCAAGATCAATACATCGGCGGCGGGCAAATGAGTGGTGTGACTCGCGGCTTGAGTTTGCAATGACACATAGTCAAAATCGATATCGGGATGCAGCCGCAGCGGATCAAAATCAGTGTGATTACTGATCCTTGGGTACACTAATACCCGCACTTTTAAGCGGCTGTTAGCGCCTTTGGTCGGCGAGCTTATCAGCGCATCTTCGGCATCGAGATGTAAATCATGCAGATAAGGCAACACACCTAAAACAGGCTTGTTTGTATAAGCTTCAAGCCAATCGAGGCCAGATTGCAACAGGCTAATATCGCCACGGAAACGATTGATCACAAAGCCCTTTACCCGCGCCTGTTCGGATTCTGATAATAAAGCCAAGGTCCCGACCAAATGGGCAAATACGCCGCCTTTATCGATATCGGCAATGATAATCACTGGACAATCCACAGCTTCGGCAAATCCCATGTTAGCAATATCACCTTCACGCAGATTGATCTCCGCCGGACTACCCGCGCCTTCAACCACTATGGTTTGATACTGGGCCGTCAATCGCTCGAAGGACTCCAGCACAGCGCCAAGCGCCATTGCCTTGTAATCTTTAGATTTAGGCCCAAAAAAGGCCGAGGCTTCGAGTGTTGTCAGGGCTTTGCCATGAACGATAATTTGCGCGCCCGTGTCCGAGCTTGGTTTAAGCAGTATGGGATTAAAATCGGTATGGGGCTCAAGATAACAGGCCACGGCTTGCAAGGCCTGTGCGCGGCCAATCTCGCCGCCATCGACAGTAACAGCGCTATTGAGCGCCATATTTTGCGGCTTAAAGGGCGCAACCTTAATCCCCTGACGGGCGAGCAAACGACAAATGCCTGCGACTAAGGTGCTCTTGCCCGCATCCGATGTAGTGCCCTGCACCATCAAGACTGCCGCGCGCCGAGGTGAATTAACCGCAAGCGTATTAACTACAGGTGTGTCAGCGGTATCGAGTGCATTAGCACAGGCTGTGTTGTCTGTGTTTGGAGAGGACATAGGTTTAAAAGGCTTATTCTAGTTTGCAGTCATTAACATAACAGCTCAGTCTAAAAATCACTTAAGTATGCAACTTAAGCTTAAAACGTGGACTGAGCCCAAAGTCTAAAGTGGTTTCAATGCTAAGGGTAAACCAGCGACCACTAAGGTGACATTATCCGCTAAGGTCGCCACGGCTTGATTTAACCAGCCCGCTTCATCGACAAATTGTCGGCTCAACTCACCTAAGGGTACTATGCCAGAACCGACTTCGTTACTGATCAAAATCACCACTCCCTCAAGCTCGACGAGGGAATCCACAAAAGCGGTTTTCTCGGCCTGCCAACTCGCATGAGCTTTATCGTCAGAGGTTGAAGTGGCAGAGGGTGAAACGGCAAAGTCAGTCGCATTCCACTCAGTCGGCGCGGGTTCATCATCGATGTTAACGTTCGATGCAAGTAATTGATTCGTTAACCAAAGAGTTAAACAGTCTACTAAAATCACTCGCCCAGGTTTTGCTAACTGTTTTAACAGTGCAGTGAGGGCGAGCGACTCTTCAAACAATTGCCATTCGATACCATCGTCCGATCGTCCCGCTTGATGCTTGGCGATACGTGTCGCCATTTCATCATCTAGCGCCTGCGCCGTCGCCACATAGCAGGCATCGAAGCCAAGCGCAGTGTACTGACGCACTAAGGCTTCGCCGTAACGACTCTTACCGCTACGGGCGCCGCCTAGGACGAGGTGGATCACAGTATGTTACCCACAACGAGCAATACAAAATAACACACGATTTCAGATATTTGTTGCGCCGCGCCTAAGGTATCACCCGTGTAACCGCCAATCTGGCGTCTAAAGATCACTATGATCAAACGGCGCAGTCCTATCATCACCAATAGCAATGACAATGCCGCTAACCCCTTGAGGAATAACAGCACTAATACGCCGCTGGCGATCAGGATAAGCAGCTCATTAATGCCTTGATGTTGCGATAGCGGCTTAGACTTACTGGTCTCGTCATCGCGGACATATTTTTCACTAAAGATGATACTGGCTGATACCACACGGCTCACTGTGTGCGCGACGATAAGTGCAGAACCCGCGACTACAGGATCGTACAGGGCCAACTCGACTAACAACTGCCATTTCAGCAGCAGGGCCAACATCAGTGCCAGTGCGCCATAACTGCCAAGGCGCGAGTCTTTCATGATCCGCAGCTTGTCTTCAGCCGTCCAACCCCCGCCAAAACCGTCGAAGGTATCGGCGAGGCCATCCTCGTGGAATCCGCCCGTGAGCAAGACGCCAACCAACATAGCTAAAAGAACAGAAACGCCAGCGGGGAGCCAGTTCTGCGTCAGCCAAAACACTATGGCGCTTAACAAACCGACCAGAAGACCGACGAGACCGAAATAACGGCTGGCCTTATTCAACTTATCGCTATCGACTTCGACCCACTTAGGCATAGGAATGCGGGTAAAATAGCCCATGGCAACTAAAAATAAATCTATCTCTTTGTGCCAGCTTTCGCGTTCTGACATAAAGCATCCTTAGTGAATTCACACTTGCTGCAAGGTTTAAAATTAAAACGGTTGGCTAAAGGCTATTATTTTAAATAAGTAAAATAAGCGACTTAGCAGAGCACATCATACAACAGCCTCAATCCCCGCATCACTAAAACTCGCCATTTGATTGTAAAAATTTACTGAGGCTTGAATAAGCGGCAATGCCAACGCCGCCCCCGTACCTTCGCCTAATCTCAGCCCTAGGGATAATAAAGGTTTAGCCTGCAAAAATTCTAACATTCGCAGATGACCTTGCTCATCGGATTGATGGGCAAAAATCAAATAATCACGCACATTGGGGGCGATTTGCACTGCGACTAATGCCGCCGCTGTCGCGATAAAACCGTCCACGACCACCAGCATTTTACGTTCGGCGGCGGCTAACATAGCCCCCGTCATCTGCACAATTTCAAAGCCTCCTAGGCAAGCTAACACTGACTTAGGCCCAGTTAAAGCGCTTTGATGCAGCAATAACGCGAGCTCAATCAGCATCAGTTTACGTTCTAAGGTTTCGCTATTAATGCCAGTACCACGGCCAACGCAATCAATCACATCCAGCTGCATAATCGCCGCCATAATGGCCGCAGCAGAGGAGGTATTGCCTATGCCCATTTCACCAAAGGCGACTAAGTTACAACCCGCTTGATGGTGACGCTCAATCAAATCGCGCGCCATAGCAAAGCCTTTATCGACGGTTTCCAACGTCATCGCGGGTTCTAAATGGATTGCCCCCGTTCCAGCGCCAAGACGTTGATCGATAATACCTTCAACTCCTTCAACTGGCGTTAACATACCGCAATCGATCACTTCGAGCTTAAAGCCCACCTGCCGACAAAAAACGTTAATCGCCGCGCCGCCATGGGCAAAGTTTTGCACCATTTGGTGAGTCACTTCGCTAGGGGCAATCGACACGCCTTCTGCGGCAATGCCATGATCCCCCGCAAACACTAACATAGTTGGATGGACTATTTTGAGCACATCCGTTTGTGGCTGCTCCGTTTTTTGCAAATCAGTCGTTTGCACGCGGGCAATCTGCAAGGCTAAGGATTCGAGCTGACCTAAGGCGCCGGGCGGCTTAGTCTTAAGATCAATTTTCTGCAGAATCACCAGATCCTGCGCTTTACTCACAAGGCTTATTTGAAAAGACACGGCTGACTGAGACATCCACACTCCACTTTGTAATCTACATTAAATAACCACAACGCATCCCGCGTCTATGACGAACATGTCCAATTGTGCATTTCCAATCGCGGGTGGGATATCAACAGAAATACTGATTATCCCGTCAGTCTGCACTTACGGCATGACTCAAAGATGACGACTTAACTCTGGGTTTACGTCCTGACTAGGTGACTACGGCATGACCTTGTATTTACGGCATGACTCTACGCTTACGTAAAATCAGCAAAAAGAACATGCTACCTATGGCGGCCGTGATAATGCCCACGGGCAACTCTTGATTACCCAATAAACAGCGCGCTAATACATCAATCCACACCATAAATAATCCGCCCACCAGCGCCGTTAATAAAATCGGCTGACGACCGGGAAACAGCATGCGTACTGTGTGGGGGATCATTAACCCGACAAAACCGATACCGCCGCATGTAGCCACCAAAATAGCGGTAATCAAGGAGCAGAGCAGCAACATATTGAGCCGCAGCTTAGGCACATTCACCCCTAAGGTATGCGCCGTTTCATCCCCCGCCTGCAACGCCATGATCTGCCGTTTCATGCCTAAAATAATGAATAAACTCGCACCAATCACCAGTGTCGGCAGTACTAACAAGGACCAACTGGCCTTAGCGAAACTGCCTAAACTCCAAAACAGCACAGAGGCTGTCGCCTGCGGACTGGCGAAATACAGCAGCAGACTCGTTAATGCGCCGAACATAAAGGAGGTCGCCACACCAGAGAGCAACATGCGCTCCACTTGGCTATTGAGCCCAAGCCCAGACAAAGCAAGCACTATCAGTACCGACAAACTGGCGCCAATAAAAGCGCCCAAGGGCAAGCTAAACCAAAGCAAACCAGACAAGGCGCCCGAACCGCTAAAAAGCCCAGAATGTGCCGCCATGCCCGCATTATCAAAAAATCCAGAGCCAGTGAATAAGGTCAACATCACCACAGCACCAAAGGACGCGCCAGAGCTAATGCCAAACAAATAGGGATCGGCGAGCGGATTGCGAGTCACGGTTTGCAACACACTGCCCGCCAGTGACAAACCCGCACCCGCCACAAAAGCCAGTAAAATGCGCGGTAGCCTGAGCTCCATCACAATGCGCTCAGTCATGCCATTGGCTTGAGTGAGGTTCGTCGCCTTATTGATAAACACTTGAATAACATCAGTAAAACTGATGTTCGCCGCACCAAAACTCGTCGCGGCAATAGGCGTTATCAAAGTGATGATACCTAATACGAGCAGCATCAGTTGTTGTCTCGTCAACGGTGTCACGATACGCCCCAAATATGAGATGAAATATTGTTTACTCCCCTGAGTCATCCACCCTCGCCTCGCTCGTTCAGGCCATGATCTACATGGTGGTAACCATAAAAATAGCTGATTAAGGGCTTTTTATGTTGTGGATGGGGCGATACCTGAGCACACACGCCAAACACATCGCTAATTCGCGCCTCGGTTAATACTTCGGTTGGCGTCCCCATAGCGCTGACTTCCCCGTTATGGATCAACAACAAACTATCGCACAGGGCACTGGCTAAATTAAGATCATGAATTGAGGCAATCACGCTAATCCCAAGACTACGCACCAATTCGAGGATTTGAATTTGATAGCGCACATCGAGGTGGTTCGTTGGCTCATCGAGGATTAAAAGCTGCGGCTGCTGCACTATGGCACGGGCAATCAAGGCGCGTTGCTTTTCACCGCCAGATAAGTGCTCATATTGTTGGTGCATCTTATGGCTCAAGCCTACTTTCTCTAAAGCCTTAGCAATACGCTCAGTATCACAGCTCGAATTGGTATCGAACATACCCTTATGCGGCGTTAAGCCCATGCTGACCAATTGCTCTGTGGTGAGGTCAAAATAGTGCGGTGTATCCTGCTGCACTACGGCGACGCGACAGGCAAACGCCTTGGGCGACAAGCGCTCAATATCTTGATCGAAAAGGGTAATTTTGCCCTGAGTCGGGCGAACAAACCGATACAAACAGCGCAGCAAACTGGACTTGCCCGCACCGTTAGGGCCAATCAGCCCCAGCATCTGCCCCGTTGGCAGCGTAAAGTTAATACCGGAAAGTATGGTTTTGCCATCGATACACCAGCTCAAATGACTCACATTGAGCGCGACTGACGGGCTCGATGATGGGTTAGTGTCATTCACGGGGCTGTTAGTTTGGATTGCGGAAAGTTTCACCTAAGCGGCGCTCCTATCGAGTCCAAACCTTTATAAAAAAAGGTTGTGCACATTGTCATCTGCTCCCTCGAGTCACCCGCTCGAGAACTAAGGCTGCACGCAGCGATAACAGAAATAGGCAGGTCTCCTGACTTGTAGAAAAGAAGGAGCTAGGCTCTAGAATCTAGGTGCTTCTTTAAACTACTCACAGTTGCGGGCACAGTTCGGGCTGACTGACGAGCAGCTCCCCGATTCCCTATTATGTTTGGGTTGATATGCTCTTTGTTAACAACGCCACTGTGAATAAAAACAACGGAGCGATTCGAACAAAGAGAGTCTATTCCCAACACCTATTTCTGCGACGTTATCACTCATTGCGCATGTAATACGCTATCTCGTTCAAACGTCAGGGAAAAGCATTATCCTACATCTATCCCATTAGGCAATGCTGTTTAAATCAGAATATTTTCATATCAGCTTATTCTCGCCAAACGATCACGCCTACATGATAGCGCCTAGGTCGTGAAATAAGGCCTCAACACCTGCGCCCACTCGGCCAATCTAAACGCCAATAGCAGGCACCCTGTTCATCTTGCAGCACATTAATGCTCACCACGGCCGCCACGGGTAAATCGAGTTGACTATAAAACCCTACCGCCCGTTCAACTCCTAAGGCACGCGCCATTAAGTGACGGATCACCCCGCCGTGGGTCACGACCCACACTTGAGTGGCAGGCATATTATCAGCGGTTTCATTAATGGCACTGTTTTCATTACCCATTTTATGTGAGTCAAGGGTCAATCGTTCAAACTCGGCGGCGAGTATCTGGTCAATCGTCCCATTCACCCGCGACTCAAAACTTGCCATAGTTTCACCATTGGGCAGCGGATTTTGCCAAGGGTTTTGCCAATACGCCGCTAAGTGTTCGCCCTCTTGTTGATACAGGTCATCGAGCCGACAACCGTCCCAATCACCAAAATCAATTTCCTGTAAACCCGACAAACACTGCGCCTGCAATGGCCTTGACTCAGATATCAGTGCCGCCGTCGAATGCAGCTCGGCGGCAAAAGCGTGGGCAAAATCGGCGCAGCGGCGTGAAGTCGAGCTATAAATCGCGCTACACACGCTGGCCTGTGACTCAACTGCTGCCGACATTTGTTGCCAACCCTTTTTGCTTAAAGGCATATCCACACGACCCCGCAAAATAGCGCCGCCTTCACACTCACCGTGGCGCAACAATAACAATCGAACTTGTTTCATATATGCCTTTTTAGTTAGGGGCTAGATACTAGGAACTCAAGCCAAGGGCCTAAATTCTTGATTCTCGATTCTCGCTCCTAATGCCTTTGACTTTCATCTTGCCCTGACAATCATAAGTCGCGTATTATGGACGTCTATACGTTTAAATGTCCAAAAAAAATTTTAAGAACAAGTATTCAAAAAATGTCGGCTGACGACAATAAAATGCACTTAGCATAACAATGGCCGATTTTTGGACTTAACTTAGCTGTATTTAAGGTAACTATTTATGACGATACCCTCTACTAAAGCCAGCCAGATATTGGCAGACATACGCAAACAGCTTGCAGAGCGCATTCTGATCTTAGACGGTGCCATGGGCACTATGATCCAAGGCTACAAGCTGGAAGAAGAGGACTATCGCGGCGAACGTTTTAAAGATTGGCATACGGATGTCAAAGGTAACAACGACCTTTTGGTCTTGTCACAGCCTCACATCATCAAACAAATTCACACCGACTACTTAAACGCCGGTGCCGACATCATTGAAACCAACACCTTTAACGCCACCACCATCGCCATGGCCGACTACGACATGCAGTCGCTGTCCGCCGAAATTAACTTAGTCGGCGCGCGCCTCGCCCGTGAAGCCTGTGATGCAGCCTTTGCTGCCACAGGCATTCCACGCTACGTAGCCGGTGTGTTAGGCCCCACTAACCGTACGTGTTCGATTAGCCCTGATGTGAACGACCCAGGCTATCGCAACGTCAGCTTCGATGAGTTAGTGACTGCTTACAAAGAATCCACTAAGGCGCTGATTGAGGGCGGCGCGGATATCATTATGGTCGAGACCATATTCGATACCTTAAACGCCAAAGCCGCGCTGTTTGCGATTGAATCCGTATTTGATGACTTATTTGGTCAGCATTCTAAAGACAGATTGCCGATCATGATTTCGGGCACCATTACCGATGCCTCTGGTCGCACACTGACTGGCCAAACGACCGAAGCCTTTTACAATTCCCTTCGCCATATCAAGCCCTTATCTATCGGTCTTAACTGTGCACTTGGGCCAAAAGAATTGCGCCCCTATGTGGAAGAATTATCCCGCATCAGTGAGTGTTATGTGTCGGCGCATCCGAATGCAGGCCTGCCGAACGAGTTTGGCGGTTACGATGAAACCCCAGAGGACATGGCGAACGTGATCGAAGATTGGGCGCGCGAAGGCATGCTCAATATTATCGGTGGTTGTTGTGGTAGTACGCCTGAACATATCCGCGTGATCCGCGAAGCGGTGAGCCGTCACGATCCACGTATTTTGCCGGACATTCCAGTCGCTTGCCGCTTGGCAGGTTTGGAACCACTGACTATCGACGCCCAATCCCTGTTCGTTAACGTGGGTGAGCGCACCAACGTTACAGGTTCAGCCAAGTTTTTAAAGTTGATCAAAGAAGGCAAGTTTGAGCAGGCGCTCGATGTCGCCCGCGAGCAGGTTGAAAGCGGCGCGCAAATCATCGACATCAACATGGACGAAGGCATGCTCGATGGCGCCGAGATCATGCACAAGTTTTTAAACTTGATTGCCTCTGAGCCCGACATCAGCCGCGTACCTATTATGATCGACTCCTCTAAGTGGGAAGTCATCGAAGCTGGCCTCAAATGTATTCAAGGCAAGGGCATAGTTAACTCGATTTCCCTTAAAGAAGGCGAAGCCAAGTTTATCGAGCAAGCAACACTGGTGAAACGCTACGGCGCGGCGGCCATTATCATGGCATTCGACGAGCAAGGTCAGGCCGATACTAAAGCGCGTAAAATCGAAATCTGTACCCGCGCCTATCGGGTGCTGGTCGACAAGGTCGGCTTTCCGCCAGAAGACATCATCTTCGACCCGAATATTTTCGCCATCGCCACGGGTATCGATGAACACGACAACTATGCCGTCGATTTTATTGATGCCATTAAAGCGATTAAAGCCACCCTGCCCCACGCGATGATTTCGGGCGGTGTGTCGAACGTGTCGTTCTCGTTCCGCGGTAACAACCCAGTGCGCGAAGCGATTCACGCGGTATTCCTGTACCACGCCATCAAAGTCGGCATGGACATGGGGATTGTCAACGCGGGCCAGTTAGCCATTTACGACGATATCGATCCTGAGCTTAAAGTGCGGGTCGAAAACGTGGTGCTTAACTTGCCCTGCCCAGTTGAAGGCTCAAGCAATACCGAGCAGTTACTTGAAATCGCAGAGAAATTCCGCGGTGATGGCGCGCAGGTCGGTAAGAAAGAAGATTTAGAATGGCGCAGCTGGCCGGTGAGCCAACGCTTATCCCATGCGCTCGTCAAAGGCATTACCGAATTTATCGATGAAGATACCGAAGCCGCTCGCCAAGAAGCAAAACGTCCGCTGGATGTGATTGAAGGCGCCTTGATGGACGGCATGAACGTGGTCGGCGACTTGTTCGGCTCGGGCAAGATGTTCCTGCCGCAGGTGGTGAAATCGGCGCGGGTGATGAAAAAAGCCGTGGCTTACTTAAACCCCTATATCGAGCTGGAAAAGGTCGAAGGCCAATCTAACGGCAAGATTTTGATGGTGACGGTAAAAGGTGACGTGCACGATATCGGCAAAAATATCGTCGGCGTGGTGCTCGCCTGTAACGGTTTTGAGGTATTCGATTTAGGTGTGATGGTGTCGGTGGAGCGAATTCTCGATGCAGTGAAAGAACACAATATCGATATCATCGGCATGTCGGGCCTCATCACGCCGAGTCTGGACGAGATGGTGCATAACGTGAAAACCTTCCACCGCGAAGGCTTAACCATTCCGGCGATTATCGGCGGCGCGACTTGCTCTAAAATCCACACAGCGGTAAAGATTGCGCCCCATTATCCCCATGGCGCCATTTATATCGCCGATGCGTCCCGCGCCGTGCCTATGGTGAGTAAGCTCATCAACAACGAGACACGCCAAGCGACCATAGACGAAACCTATGCTGAATACGACGACATGCGTACTAAGCGTCTATCCCAAGCCAAGCGCAAAGAGATAGTGTCACTCGAAGCGGCCCGTGAAAACCGCTGCCAACACGATTGGGCCAACTACACCCCGTTCACGCCAAACGTGCTCGGTCGCCAAATATTTGATAATTATCCATTAGAAGACTTAGTCGAGCGTATCGACTGGACACCATTTTTCCGCTCGTGGGAATTGCACGGCCATTACCCTGAGATCCTTACCGATAAAGTCGTCGGCGTCGAGGCGCAAAAGCTGTTCGCCGATGGTCAGGCCATGCTCAAACAAATCATCGAAGAAAAGTGGCTCACTGCAAAAGCGGTTATCGGCTTATTCCCCGCCAATACCGTCAATTACGACGACATTGAGCTGTATACCGATGAGTCGCGCACCACAATTGAAATGACCACACATCACCTGCGGATGCAGCTTGAACGTGTCGGCAACGACAACTTCTGTCTATCTGACTTTGTTGCGCCAAAAGACTCAGGGGTCGCCGATTACATGGGCGGCTTTGCGGTGACCACAGGTCACGGCATAGACGAACATGTGGCACGTTTTGAAGCCAACCACGACGACTACAACGCCATCATGCTCAAATGCTTAGCCGACCGTTTGGCCGAAGCCTTTGCCGAGCGGATGCACGAACGCGTGCGTAAAGAATTTTGGGGTTATGCGGCCGATGAGCAGTTAAGCAACGAAGCCTTAATCCGTGAGAAATACAAAGGTATACGCCCCGCACCGGGTTACCCCGCATGCCCAGATCACACAGAAAAAGGCTTGTTATGGGACTTGCTCAAGCCCGATGAAACCATCGACTTGAACATCACCGAAAGCTACGCCATGTTCCCCACTGCGGCAGTATCGGGCTGGTATTTCGCCCACCCGAAATCGCGCTACTTTGGCGTGAGTAACATAGGCCGCGATCAAGTGGAAGATTATGCCAAGCGTAAAGGGATGACTGTAGCTGAGACGGAGAAGTGGCTGGCGCCAGTACTTGACTATGATCCCGAGTAATCATGTTTACTCAGTAATTTGCCCAAACTGAATTTAGGCAACTTTATAAATGGGCAAAGTTAAGGGGCGAGTTATCGCCCCTTATTTTTTACTTTAGAAAATTAAAATCAAAGTCGTGGGGCTTCACCCCACACCCGACCAAGGAGGACTGCTCGTCCTATCCTCCTTGGATTCTCCAAGACGCCCCTAGCGAAGTTACATGCATTGATTAGTGGCTTCGTGCTTATTCGAAAATAGCTAACGCTTCCGATGGGGCGTCCCTTCCCCCCGAAAGCTACGCAGACGTCCTGTCTGCGTCACGCTATTTTCTTCAACGCCCTTCAGCAACTTCGCAGGGGATCGGTGAACTTCTATGAGATTAGAGTTAACTTTTCGCATTGAAAGAGCGATGCCTGTCTTATATTTAAAATTACTACTCGTATTTAAACTTTAATATTACAAGCAGCTATAAAAGCTCTATAACTCTCTACACGTTTCCCATGTTCCGAAATAGGAGAGAATATAAAAAAATATGGATCGAAATTCACCTTGTCAGTTCTTAAGTCACCATTCCAATTTATAAAAGAAGTACTTCTAACTAAAATATCAGAAAATAATTTATCATTAAGCTCTTTAACTAATGTGTTGCATACTGTTGCAGCCTCTTGAATAACAGAAAAATCTAGTTTAATAGGTTTTTCTAAGTAAGAGCGAAATTCATCAAAACCCAGTGCAAGTGCATTTTTTGAACCTAACAACCCTGATCTGTGAACAACACAGTGTCTAAGTTGACAAACAAAATCGAAATTATCAAAAGCCGAAGATAATGCTGGAAATTTTTGCAAATTATTAAGGTTAATACCCGTAACGGATTTAATAGTTTCTTTTATATTTTTTGCGCAAGAAAAAGAGGCATCTTCAATTAATGCCTCTGGCAACAATACTCTATCGTGATGAAGTGCAGCACCATATGTTAATAGACAAGAATAACTTTGACGTTTTGACTCTAGATCTACGAGTAAAAGCTTTCGAATTAAACACCGACAATAGCTTTCTACTGATGATATAAACCCAAGCAAAACTAAATTACTCAGTTTATTCCACTCATCTTTACCTTCACCAACCAAAGAAACATGCCGCATACTCTCTGTATCAAGAATAAAACAACCTAACAATTTCAAATAAGTCGTCATATTATTATTAAATAGATCGATCGGCGACAAGTCAGGTTCTACATAAGTCGAGTCAAAAAAACCATATGAACGAATCCTAGATGTAGAACGCTCTCCAGAGATTGGGAACTTAAATTCTGCCTTAGCCATTAGTATAAAAACTCGTTTGTCCAAGCATTAATTTTATTTACAATTTTTTCAGCATAAGCAGGGCCGACCCTATTAACTTTTTTCAACTCGGCGATTGTATCATCTGATACAAGTACATCCTCAATAGTTTTATATTTTGAAAAATTTATAACCTTATGCTGAAAGTCCGTAAATGGTAATTCTGACAATTTTTTAGCCATACACTCTTTAAAAATGGAACTATCAACTAACGGATTACCACATATATGGCAGAACTTTTGACCATCTGATATCCGTCCTGTCCCACATGTATTACAGGGTGGTAGATCAAGCTTTATTCTATTGATGGTTGACTCAGGTAACAATCTATTAAACTTTCTTCGTAATGGATGTTTTTCAGAAGGTCCAACCAATATATTTAACAAACCTTTACTATTAAATCCTCTATTCTTAACAAAGATACGCTCCTTAATAAGTAAAGCCAAATGTGGAACGAATCTTCTTATTTTTCTTTCGGAACCATGAGAAATCATATCTTGTTCATACAATAAGCCTGCTTCAACAAGAAACTTGATCATTCTCTCAGCTCGCTCATCAATGTCTTCAATACCTATGGTAATTACTTTTTTATACTCATCACCATTTTCATCAATATATTTATAGTTAAGCTCTTTTAAGGCAGCAATAATCTCATTTAAAAATTTCTCACCAATATTAATGATGTTTTTATACTGCTTTATTTTTTCAGAAATAGAATTATACTCTGTCAATATATTTCTACATTTTTCCTGAATTACTTCATTGAACTTTGCTTGAGTACTTTTTTTATCTGATTCAACAAAAGATCTTATAAGTGTTATATATGTTCTTGGAATTCCAAATGCTGCAAACATTAACAATTCCTTAATATCACTATCCAGTTCATTAAGTCTCTGATTAAACCTTTGATTGATAATAGCTCCCATAAAGCTTAAATAATCAGAGTCTTGTACATTCATCCAAATTGAAACTTTTTCAGCATCCTGTCCAACATGGAAACGAGGGCCATACTGCGTTGTGCCTGGATAAACTGAAGCTTTAGGAGATATTTTTACTGATTTTATACTTCGGAATATTTCAAAAAATTCAACCATATAATCGTGAGTTAATGTCAATGCTGCATCATCAAGAAGTAAAACAGCTCTTTTCCTATTTTTTAAATCTAATGCATTATTGATTAACTCTTGAGTTTCTCTTATATTTAATCTTGATATAATATAAGCATATTCATTCGAATATTTATTTCTTTCTATATCAACAACAAACTTTTCAAGCTTTGAAACTGATAGTTCATCATCACCGAATGATACATCACAATCTTTTATACAAGCTAAAGATATTTTTGCTAAAACCCAACAATGGAAAATATCCAAGGCATTGGACTCATTGTGTAAATATGTTTCCAACCTTAAATAGTGGTTAAATGTGACGTATAAAGCCAAGGGATAGGTATCATTTGTTTTGCATGCTAGATAAGCACATTTCATCTGATGAGTCTTACCAGTGCCTCTAGGGCCTACAATTAACTTTGCCCCCACCTGTATAAGTTTTCTTTGGATATTGTTAAAATGTGAGCTTGTTGCAGTCCATTCTTCAAGCTCAGCATCACTTAAGTAGTCAGCGCGCTCCTCATACTCACTGCTATCCAGAAAAGACAGTATATTGTGTTGTTCATCCATACTAAACTAGTCCTTTACCTTTTAGGTGCTAAGCTGTAAAATTTACAATTTTGAGATTAGCATATAAAGTGCCTGAGTTAAATCAATACTATACGTCTAAACCGATAAGTGATCTACTAGCATCACTTATCGACTTAAAAAATGTCAAAACATGCATTGAGCTCAGCGCTGGTGAAGGCGCTCTTATAGATGCCATACTGGCACATAGCTGTGATATTGACTTTTTCACAGTTGATATTGACCCTAAGAATGTTCAGTACTTAAAACTGAAGTATCCAAAATTTACGCACATTTGCGCTGACGCATTAAATTTAAGCACTGAAATCAAAAATAAAAAATTTGACTTAGCTATCTGCAACCCCCCATTTGCGCAAGTTAACATAAATGAAAAAATAACATATTTGTTTGATGATGAGCTATCTAAAATATTTTCCAATCAAAAAACGATTAGAATGGAAATTGTTTTTTTAATATTAAATTTAAATATATTAAAGTACGGGGCAACACTGTCAATAATTGTACCTGATGTAATCATCAACTCTGACAGACTGGCAAGATTTAGAAGTTATATTTTTTCAAAATTCACACTAGTTAACTTAGTAGAGTGTAAGCATAGAAGCTTCAAAAAAACAGAAGCTAAAACTTTTATAGTAAATATAAAAAACTCAAAACCAAAAGCTGAACAGTACAACTATACACACTACTATTTTTCTGATAGCGAAATACAGAGCGAGAGAAATGAAGTAAAAAATTTATATGAAAACTTCATGCCAACAAAAAATATAAAATTCAAAATATTCAGAGGGAAAAACTCAAGTAAAGAATGCCGAAAATTAAATGAAGATTTTTACCACACATCAGTTAAAATAAAAGATCTTTCAATTTTGAGTTTCGATGAAAGCATCAACGAATCAAATAAACATTCATACGCAATAGCAGGTGATATATTAATAAACCGAGTAGGTAGAGATGTTGGAAAAACCACTTACTTAAACTCGGGAAGAATAATAATTAGTGACTGCATCATTGCAATAAGGTTTAGTAACAACATTGATAGTAATAAATTTATAACTATATGGAGGCATAAAAAAGAACAATGGTTAGTAAAAAATGCAAAAGGGACGTGTGCTAAACACATATCAATTAAAAATATTTCAAAATTTATTAATGAAAACATGTAACAAGCATGGCGTAATGTTAAATAAGCCATGCTAATCATATCAAAGTCAACCACCGCCTTGTAGAATATAACAAAAAAATAATTACTAATTTCAAACACCGACAATGAGTTAGATAAATATATTGAGAATCACTATAAAAATAAATTTAATATAAACCATCCAAGTTCATGCAATGCTAATAAACTTAAAGCTATGAGTAAATTTATTAGCAACAAAACAATACCTACTGCCCCTAACTCTTCTTCGTAGTGAAACAAAGAACACTTATATATTTACGATTTAATTCATAGTGGAATAATATAAATCCACATTCACTATGTAATAACTTTCATCTCATAAAAATATTACAAATAAAATTTAACACCCTATTCACCAATACCCTGCGAAGTTGCCGACGGGCGTTGAAGAAAATCACGTGAGCGAGGCATGGATGCCGAGCTAGCTTTCGGGGGACAGGATGTACCATCGGAAGCGTTAGTGATTTTCGAATAAGCGCTAGGCCAGTAACTAATGCATGTAACTTCGCTAGGGGCGTCTTGGAGCATCCAAGGAGGATAGGACGAGCAGTCCTCCTTGGTCGACTCTTGATTGAAAATCAGGGGTTGAAGACCCACGACCTTGATTCACCTCGGCCGCTAGGCCGCAAAACTGCCAGTTCATTACTTTGTGAACCGACAAATTGTGAACCGACAAAGCTTTCCCATTGCTACCGCACTTCGCCAACACCTGTCAGCCAAGCCATCAATCAAAACAAGGTCGCACTAGCTCAAAACGTTCACTGCTGAACATTGAGCAAAATGCCAATAAGCACTGTGGCAACAAGCATAAGTGCCAAAGCATATTCACCAATTTGCAGGAGGAGTTGGGTATCTAAGAAAGAGAAAAGACACATCGTCCTGATGCAAGTGACTCGAATCGCGGGTACGCGATTAAAGCTCATCCTTGTTAAAAACCTAAGATAGCGACATAGCGTACACTTGTCTATAACTTTAGCATTACAAATCAAGTAATTAAGCAAGCACTGATTTAACAATGTCGATATGAATACATGTGACTAAACCAATCGCCATCAAATAACACTATCTCTTGATCTTGCAGTGACATGAAGTCTCGCGGTGTCAGGCGGTTTGGTTTTGGCAAGCGAGCCAATTTCGACATGCGAATAAGCCCCAATTGAGCGCATTGCTCAAGGGCTCAGCGCAAAGGGTACTGAACAAAATTCAGGCATAACGTAACTGAGTTGAATCACAGTGCGAACATCACTGCAGAAGCCTGATAACACGGGTTTTACACTCTGATTTAGCTTGGTCAAAACTGCAACGATTAACCGCCTAAATTTGCATTTTCGGCCCTACATGCTAACGTGGCTAATGTAAATTTACATTCAGTGTTTATCAAAGCTATGTCGCAACAATCAATAAAAAGTCGATCGACAACAAGCTTATATCGGGCGATACCATGCAGCGCGGCTGATATTACACGGAAGCACAACTGAGGTTGAGATATGGAACCATCTAATACGTCACGCCGGACCTTTATCAAGCAATGTGTGATTGGCGGGGTTGCCGTATATTCGGCCCCTTTGTTGTGGGAAATGAGTCGCGCGAATGCGGCAATTGTCTCACCTGAACTGGCAACCCAATGGCAAACTCAGGTTAATGGTCAATCCAAACCTAAGTTTCGTAATGACGGCATAGCTAAGGTCACAGGCCAAAAGGTCTATGGCCGTGATTACCGTGCTATGGACATGGAGGGCTGGCCCAAGCAGCAAGGTTACGCTTTTATACTTCGCGCCGCCGATGCCTCCCATGTTTATCAAGGCTTTTCCCTCGACCACCTGCCCGCGTCGGCTAAGCCCTATAAAGTGATCACTGCGGCCGATCTGGCCCGTGACAAAATCAAGCTACCCGATTTTTACGGTGACAACATGTTACTGGCCGAGGGGCAAACCGCCGACTACTTAGGTCATGCGGTGGCGATATTGTTGTTCGACAGTTTCCCCGCCTTTAAGCAAGCTAAGTCCTTGTTGCAATTTGACCAGACCTTACTACGCTTTGGTGAGCAAACGCCGTTTGTGTCGGACTCGAAAGACCCTTACGCCAGCTGGCGCCTTATTCGAGTTGAAGGTGAAAATGGCGCACGGGAAGATTTATATAGCCCACTCCACGATGGGCTGTTTTTCCCCAGCGTAAAAGATCGCAAGCCTGAATGGTTAGGTAATCCGAATGCCAAAGGGACAGTGTCTGAGCGCGGGCTTTATTATGCGGGTGAGATAGATAAGCAGATTGCTAGCGCCCAAGCCAATCAACAATGGCAAGTGTTAGAGCGGGAATATCGCACCCAGATCATCGATCCTATGATGATGGAACCCGAAGCCTTTAACGGCTGGTATGACGCAACTAGCCAAACATTTCATACTGTGATTACCTCGCAGTCGCCTCAGGACTTTCAAGAGATGGCAGTGCACATGCTGTTATCTAGCCCACTGGCAGGCAAGGTAAAACATCTTGTGGTGCACTCGCCTTATATCGGCGGTGGATTTGGCGCGAAAGACCATTCGATATTTCCTTATTACGGCGTGATCGCGGCCGTTTATGCCAAAGGGCCAATCCGACTCGCCAATGACAGATTCGAGCAATTCCAATCTGGCCTTAAGCGTCATCCGTTCATCATGAAAAGCCGCTTAGCGGTGGATAAATCGACCTTAAAAATCCAAGCCTTAACTTCACAGATGACTGTCGATGGCGGCGGACGAGTCAACTTTACCCCGTCTGTGACCTCGGTTGGTGCGACAGCGATGCAAAGCATTTACTACACGCCGCGCAACGATATTATCGCCACAGCCTATGCGTCGCGTAACCCAGATGCGGGTTCGATGCGCGGTTATGGCACGCTGCAATCGATGACAGCGATGGAATGCATGATCCACGAGATAGCCGACGAGCTAAAGATTGATCCCTTTAAACTGCGCGCCGCCAACGTGATGGAGTCTGGCCAGCGTAATACTCAAGGCGCGATTCCTAACGGCACTTTACGTTACCGCGAAATGCTCGAGATGGCCGAGCAAGCTCCCGTGTGGCAAAACCGCGCGGTGAATAAAAAGGACTATGAGGCCAAACATCCGGGGATGCGTTACGGCGTCGGTTTTGGTATCGCCACCAAAGATTATGGTACGGGCGCAGCAGCGCCAAGTGCGGCGGTTCGCCTAGCTAAAGATGGAAAAATCACCCTGGAAATCGGCTTTATCGAAATGGGCACAGGCACGCAAACCTCCCAAGCCGTTGTGATCAGCGATGCCCTCGGCAACTTTGCCGATGAAGTAAAACTCGCCGAAGTGGATATTTGGGATGCGATGCAATTAGTGCAAACCGATAATCCTTATATTATTTCGCAGCAACGCCAAGATGAAATGGCGGCCAATCCACGCTGGACACCGGTTAAAGCCATGGCATCGTCGGCGTCTATGTCGGCCTATTACCAAAGCCATGTCAGCCGCATCGCCGCCGATATTATCTATCGCCACGGCCTATGGCCTGCAGCGGTATCGATTTGGAACGAGTTGTATTTTAATACGCCAATGGGCTCAACTAATTTGCATAACTCACGGGATGGTCGCTGGGTCGATGGCAAGCTAACCGCCTTGGGCTTTCCGCCATTGTCGCTAGATATTCTCGCTAAACGTGCCCACGACATGGGCTTAGTGGTCGGCGTGATGGGCCATGCCTTTAATCGCTGGGCTTGGGCTGAAGCCGATTTCGACATTCTTGGCACTAAAGAGCGTTTAGCACTCGATGCGCTGGCGCTGCAATACGGCGAAGGCAACGCGACATTTGCGGCCACTTCCGACACGACTATGAGTATCAAAGCGCGCCAAGCCAGCATGAAGTCTAATGGCTATCACTTGATCGATCGTCAAGCCATGAGTTATCCCAAGGCCGAACTGAACAATGCCATGGTGACTTACTACGCCCCCTGCGCCACTTTGGTTGAAGTGGCCGTAAACGAAGGCAATGGTGAAGTCACGCTACTGAGTTCTCATACTTGGTTAGAAGCGGGCAAAGTGATTGTTAAAGAATTAGTCGAAGGGCAAATTCAAGGTGGCCTTGCGATGGGGATTGGCCATGCACTGCATGAAGGCTTACCGCCATTTGAAGCCGGCGCAGGCAATGGTACGTGGAACCTCAATCGCTATCAGGTGCCGTTAGCGCGGCATGTGGGCGTGTGGGATCAACGTCATACCATATTGCCACAGTTATCTGATAACGATCCTAGCCGTGGTATCGCCGAAGTGGTGATGATCCCTGTGGTCGCGGCGCTGATTGAAGCCGTGTATCAAGCAACCCATGTCCGCTTTTACGATTTACCTATGACAGCGAAAAAAATTAAGGAGGCCATGGCATGAGCCAGTCTATTAAACTGACCATTAATAACCAAGCCGTAGGCCCGATTGAAGTCGCCGATGGTGTGATGATGATTGAGTTTCTACATGAATACTTAAACCTCACAGGCACTAAGTTTGGTTGCGGCGCAGGCGTATGCCACGCCTGTACAGTGATCGTCGACGACGAGCAAGGCATGAGCGAAGTGGTGCGTACCTGTATCAATGGTGTAGAGCGTTTTAATGGTAAACGCGTCCGCACTGTCGAAGGTCATGCTAGACAAAACTCCCTTGGCGAAATCACCGCCCTGAGCCCAGTGCAAGAAGCTTTTTTAGAGCACTTCTCGTTTCAATGTGGCTGGTGTACCTCGGGCTTTGTCAACGAATCGACCGCGCTGCTTGAGCGATTAGAGCGACAACCTATCGCTAAAGATCAAGTTGAAAAAGTCGTTGAAGATGCCTTGAGTGAACACGTATGTCGCTGTACTGGCTACGTAAAATACTATGCGGCGGTCAAAGATCTGATCCTCAAAACTAAGGGGCTAACCCTGTGATGACATCAGCCAATCTGCGCCATTTCTCGCGCTATTTCCCGTACATTAGTAGGATAAAAAATCTGTTGAGTCACAATCTACTCCTGAGTTTAGGGCTAGGTTTGCTCGCCTGTTCCAGCAGCGTTGCCGATGAAGGCGGCAATACGAATAACGACATCGCACGCGGCGCGTATCTGATGAAGATAGGCGATTGCGTGGCCTGCCATACTGCGGTGGGCGGTCGTGAACTCGCGGGCGGTTTGCCGTTCGAAACCCCCTTTGGCGCTGTGTACTCAACCAATATCACCTCAGACAAAGAAACCGGTATTGGCAAATACAGTTACGAGGAGTTTTTTGACGCCATGCACCACGGTGTTGGCGTCAACGGCAACCTCTACCCTGCTATGCCCTACACGTCATACAGCCTGCTGACGGACGACGACACTAAGGCGATTTATGCCTATTTGATGAGTACTAAACCCATCAAGCAAGCCAACCGCGACAATGATGTGTACTTTCCGTTTAACCTGCGTTTTGGCCTAAAAGCTTGGAACTTAGTCGCCCACGATGCCAAGGAATTTACCCCGAGCAAGGAAAAAAGCGAGCATTGGAATCGTGGCAATTACTTAGTCAATGCCCTAGGGCATTGCGGTGAATGCCACACCCCAAGAGACACGATGTTTGCCATGGAGCAGGACAAGCACTTTGAGGGCGCGATTATCGAAGGGCTTGAAGCATCGGACATTCGCCCCGCCGAGCTTAACAGGCAGAACTGGACCCATGAGGATCTTAAGTCGCTGTTTACTGAAGGCTATTCCCGAAAAGGTACTGTCTTTGGCGGCATGTATCCCGTGGTGTATCACAGCTTTAGCCACTTAACCGACGATGATATGCGCGCGGTGAGCAGTTATCTGCTCGATACCGATGAAGATATTCAACCACAAGCGCTCACCTTTAACGGCCATAAACCTGAACTGCCAGGTTATACGCTTTACAAAGGTTACTGCGCCGGTTGCCATGGTCAAAATGGTGAAGGTCGCCCCAACGTCGCCCCCGCGATGGCTGGTAACGCCACCTTAGATAAGGCCAGTCCACACAATATCGTCGCCGTGATGCTAAAAGGCATTAAGAGCCAGCATTACAACCTCACCACCAGCTTTTATGCTATGCCAGGATATGCTGATGAGTTAAGCGACGAGCAGATTAAAGACTTAGCCAATTACCTAAGACTCACCTGGAGCACACAACCCGGTAATCTCGATGTGAAGACCATCCAAAGCTTGAAAGAAGTGATCCTCGAGCACGACTAACCCGCATAAGTATGTGGGAGATTTAAGATAAAAGCCGCATGGGTATGTGGGAGATTTAAAATAAAAGCCGACTCTAGCGTCGGCTTTTGCTTGAATGATATAGAGCGCGAGAATCGGTCACTCATCGACTTAATCAAAGTAAGCGGAATTAGAATAAGCGGAGCTTTACTTTCACTTAGACACGCAGTCGAGTGTCAAAAAAGGCTAAGCTGCGCGCCCAAGCGAGTTCGGCGGTGGCTTTATCGTATCGTCCTGTAGAGTCGTTATGAAAACCGTGATTCACATTCGGGTAAAGATAGGCGACATAATCGGCTTTGTTGGCTTTTAGCTGGGTTTCGTACTCGGCCCAAGTGTCGTTTACCCGCTGATCGAGCCCAGCAAATTGCAACATAAGTGGCCCCTTTACTCGGCTACGCAGTTCTGCAGCCGCGGGTGTGCCATAGAAAGGTACGCCTGCATTGAGTTCATCGGGAATCGTGGCGGCCAGCATATTGACGATATAGCCGCCAAAACAAAAACCCACGGCACCGAGTTTACCATTGCTTTGGGGATGGACTTTTAAAAACTGCGCTGCGGCAATAAAGTCTTGCTCGATTTTGGCTCTGTCTAAACTGCTTTGCATGGCGCGGCCCGCATCATCATTGCCCGGATAACCACCTAGGGAATAAAGTGCATCGGGGGCGAAGGCGATATACCCCTGCGCGGCTAAGCGGCGAGCCACATCTTCGATATAGGGATTAAGGCCACGATTTTCGTGCACCACTAATACCACAGCGGCTTTTTTACTGAGATCTAAGGTTTTCGGCTCACCTGCGGCACTGCCCGCGAGCAATAACTCATCGGGCATGACTAAGTAGCCGCGCCCTTCACCATAACCATTTGGCGAGGGAAACTTAACATAGCTGGCTTGAATACTGGGATCGTTAAAGGAGACTTGCTCGGCGAGGGCATAGTTCGGCAAAAGTGCGCCCGTGAGCATCGTCATGGTGAAACCTAGCGCCACCAGCCCAGCGAGCCGCCCCATAAACTCACGGCGATCGATAATGCCATGGGCATATTCGTCATACCAGTCAAAGGCTTCCTGCGGTATCGATTGCGGCGGCTCCACATCCATTATCACTATTTCTTGCTGTGTCATTAACTTATCCTCCATTTACCAAGCTAGCAAAGAGTGCGAAATACCCAGACCCAAATAACCTATCAGTACTAATTCATTGCGCATTTACATTAGACAAACTGACCCGCTAAGTTCACTAGATTATGAGCAATAATGGGAAACACTAAGCTGCCCGTTCGCTCTCTTAACCAGAGTAAAATAAAACCATAGAAACCTGTAATCAGAATTGAAATAAGCGAGAACTGCCACTCACCGCCGCTATACATAAGTCCATGTACTAGGCCAAATAAGATAACCAACAACAAACCTGCAATATTGAGTTTTGCACCAAAGAGATTAAAGCGCTGAGAAACCACAGCAAACGAAATACAGTATAGCAATATCCCTCGAAACATTGGCTCTTCATCAAACCCTGGCATTAACGCCTGATACAAGAGTTTCTCGGTATCATAGTTAGGCCCATTACCTAAGGAATATGAGAGTATCAACTGCAAGCCTATAAATAAAATAATAACAATAACAGCAGGTTTGACGGAGCCTAGGTTTTGTTTCCAAGTAAAACCCGCATCAGCTAACTTAACTCCCTTAACAAAAGTCTTAAGTAAAAATAAGCTGACGATCCACAAAAGTATAGAAGCAACCTTACCGCCCCAATTCCAATTTAAGTCAGGGATTAACTTATCAAGGGGAATAATATTCCCGCCCTTTAATACGGTAATAAAATAAGCAGTAAAGAGGAAAAATGATAAAGCCATCCAACCGATATTAACGTTAACCTTACCAAGACGTTCGAAGAAAAATACGATTAATACGATAATACCGACATTACCAAGTAACGATAAAAATAGATCCAACATGCTCACTCCTCATTTTTATTATTTATATACAACTATCTAGGAGAGTGAGGCACTTGTATTCATGTTAAAGCGACTCCTTTCGCCAAATAATGCAGCTGTTGCTATTTTGTTAACTTACATCAGTAAATGCAAGCAGTTATCATCAAATGGCACAAACGGCTGTCGGTTAGGGCAAGGCTAGCTTAAAATAGCGATTTAAATTCTAGAGGGCCTAGCGTGATACAACATAGAGCTAGCCAGATGGTGATATTCCACACTCTGGTGACCAGTGGTAGTTTTACCCAAGCGGCGGCCAAGTTAAAAACCTCGACTTCCTATGTCAGCAAGCAGCTTGGCGCACTGGAAGCCGAGCTGAACTTGCTGTTAGTCCAGCGGACCACTCGCACCTTAGTGCTAACCGACGCGGGCCAACAGTTTGCCCATTACTGTGAGCAAGTGTTTGAAGCGACGCAAAATGCCGATGCGATTATGCTGGATGCCCGCGATGACATTAGCGGGACGATTCGTCTCGGTTCCTCCCAGTCCTTTGGCACCTTACACATTATCCCCGCGCTGGAAGTGTTGCAGCAAAAGTACCCCGAATTGCGATTTGAGCTAAGCCTGTTCGACCATAAAGCCGACATGCTAGAAGAAGGCCTAGATCTGTGGATCACTAACCATGAACAGCTGAACGAAGGTTATATCGCCCAGCACCTCGCCGAGACTAACTTTGTGGTGGTCGCCTCTCCCGATTATTTACTCAAGCATGGCGTGCCACACCATCCACAGGCGTTAGCGCAACATAATTGCGTTATCTATCAAAGCAAGAGCCGTAATTATGATCGCTGGAGTTTTGCTAAGGATGACCTAGAACAAACCGTGCATGTGGCGGGGAATTACCGTGTCGATTTAGCCGAAGCCGTGCGCAATGCGGTGATTGCCGGGCGCGGCATAGGCTATGTGGCCACGTATTTACTCAGTGATGAGTTTCAAAGCGGAAAACTGATCCAACTCTTACCCGATTGGAAACCACTACAACAGATGCCCGTCTATGTGGTTTACCCGAGGCGGCGCCATTTACCGACTAAGTACAAGGTGATAATCGAGTGTTTAAAGTCCCATATCGGCCACCCGCCCTACTGGGATAAAAAGCTCAAACCTTGGTTAGGTAAGACAGTCACTTAAACTGCAGCCACTTAAGCTGCATTTCAAACCAGCACAGACTACGACACCAGCCTAAAGTCGTCTGTGGCGTGATTTCGATTATTGCCACAGGCACAAATATTATTTCCTCTGGGCAACAGTAGCTAAAATAGCTTTTATTCTCCTGCATAAACAGCAAGTTAAACTGTTGCTATTTTCGACTGTTTTATCGTAACAGCCCAGTAACGCCCTCGACTTGCCCTTACTGCGACTCGGCCTACAATGCGCGGCTTCTTCCTTAACTCAAAAGAATAATCCCTTATGACCGCGATATTAGGCATGATTAGTATCTTGTTTTTTGCTTGGTTACTGTCAGTGAACCGCAAGAATATTCCCTACCGCACTGTGATTTTAGCCCTAGGCTTACAAATTATATTTGCCCTGTTAGTGCTCTACGTCCCTGCGGGTAAGGCCGTATTGCAATCCGTTACTGCGGGCGTGTCGAGCGTGATAGCCTATGGCAACGAAGGGATTGGTTTCCTGTTTGGCGATCTCGCCACGGGTAAAGTCGGCTTCGTATTTGCAATCAATGTGTTAGGTATCATCATCTTCTTCTCGGCGCTGATTTCAGCCCTGTACCATATTGGTCTAATGCCTAAGGTGATCAACATTATTGGTGGCTGTCTGCAGCGTTTACTGGGCACGGGCCGCGCCGAGTCTTTATCTGCCACGGCGAACATCTTTGTCGGCATGATTGAAGCGCCGCTGGTGATCAAACCTTATTTAAAGCACATGAGCGATTCGCAATTCTTCGCGGTCATGAGCTGTGGTTTAGCCTCAGTCGCGGGCGGCACCTTAGTGGGATATGCCGCTTTAGGTGTCGATCTTAACTATTTGATCGCCGCCGCCTTTATGTCGGCACCTGCGGGTCTGTTGATGGCAAAAATCCTCATGCCGCCTAGCGACAATGACAAACACAGCGCCGATGAAATCACCTCTGTCGAATTGCCACGCGCCACCAATGTGGTTGAAGCCTTAGCCGATGGCGCTATGTCTGGCATGCGGATTTCTGTCGGGATTGGTGCCACTCTACTGGCCTTTGTCAGTGTTATCGCCCTACTGAATGGCATGTTAGGCGCTGTGGGTGAATGGTTCGGTTACCAGTTAAGCTTCGAGTTCTTGCTCGGTTATCTGTTCGCCCCTATGGCATGGCTGCTGGGTATTCCTTGGCATGAGGCCATTACTGCAGGCTCACTCATTGGCCAAAAAATCGTGGTGAATGAATTTGTGGCCTTTATTCAGTTAATGAAAGTCGAAGACCAACTGAGCGCCCATTCTCAGGCCGTTGTGACTTTCGCCCTGTGTGGTTTCGCTAATATTTCCACTATGGCAATTTTGATCGGTGGACTGGGTAGCATGGTGCCAGAACGCCGCGAATTTATCGCCCGTAATGGTTTTCGCGCCATTGCCGCTGGCGTATTCGCTAACCTCATGAGTGCGGCAATTGCCAGCGTGATCCTCTCGCTGTAATCCATCAGCTTGGGCTTTTTTAGGCACTCATCTCACCATTGAGTTAGCCACTAAGTTAGCCACTCGCGCGCAGCAAAACCGCTATCAACACAGACCCAAATCAAGCAAACTTGGTTTGGGTTTTCTTTTATGCCTCAGATATTTTTTGTGTATAATGTCGCCAGAAAAAGATTAATGAGTTTACATTTCAATAACATGCGTAGCCAAAGGAGTACGAATGGCCATAGTGAAATACAAGGCAGTTAACGCCGCAATCACACTGACAATGGCAGGTATAACACTCTTGTTAACCGCCTGCGATAACTCAACGTCACCCTCCAATTCAGTTAATACCAACATACCCACAGAGCGTGAATATCAGATTATCTCCACCATAAACCTCAATGATGGCTTTGAAACCCGCAAAGTGCTGCAGGCACGACTGCTGCTGGATTACCAATTACAGAATGCAGAGGGTAAGGCGGCCAGCTTAACAATGCCATTAACCCATAACGCCCGTTTTTTTATCCAACCTAATATGCTGCAAATTAGCGATTATGGTATGCCGATTCCGGTGAGTAATATCGACCCTAAAGGTAACTCTAATGAAATCTTTCAGTTGGTTAAAGACGGCTTTAATGTGGAATTTAACAATGGTGAAGTCCGCCAACTGACTCCCATTGCCAAAATGGATCAAAAAGATATCAAGGAATTATTTGACCACTGGGTGAATCTTAATAGCTTGTTTAAACAAGCTCCAACCTTGCCTGTAGCACTTGAGCCTAGGGTCGGTTATAGCATCAGCGCCCCCATGGATGCACGCCTAACTTGGACGGTTGAGCAAGTGACCGAAGATAAGTTATTTGCAGTAGTACAAGGTGAGAAAGACAACTTTAAGGCCTATGGAAAGTTCGAGCTTAACCGCAAAACCGGCTGGTTAGAGAGCATGGCGTTTTTTCAACAGGAAGAGAGCAAAGGCAGTACCCTCACCCGCCGCATCGCCATGGCGCCCAAGGATAGCCCTTATATCATGAACATGCTTTGGCATGCCGACGCTCGCTACGATGCCGAACGTGATATAGATGATATGCAAAAAGAACTCTACCCTATTAGCGATGCTCCGCGGGAATATAAAGCCCATGATAAGGACTTTATAAAATCCTTATTATCTGATCAACAAGGTATTCTTGATAATATTGGCCCATGGGGCGCTGACACTCCAGAAGTGCTGCAATTGCGCTTTGTGCATAATATAAGCCCGCGATATGTGGTTGCTAATGTGCATTATGAAGACTTAGCCGCCTTTGATGCCAGCGGAAATCCAATAGACATTCACTTCTGGCAGCACAGCAGAGGTGTGGCAATGAATTTCAACCGCTCGATTGAGTCTTCGGTGGATCTTATCGCCACAGGCTGGGACAACACCGCCAATAAACTCAAACTGATAGACCATATCACCGCCAAGCTGACCCTTATCCCCGAAAGCAATAAGATAGTCGAAAAGTCGTGGGATGAACTGGTCGCGAATCCTTACGCCTTCGGCGATGCGAGCCTCACAATTCAGGTGCTCGACGCCGAGGCAAAGCTATTTAAAGTCGTAATAAAGCAGAGTAGCACTCAAAACATTAACCTTCCTTTTCAGCAATTTAAAGGAAGGATGGCCGAAGCCCGTCGCGATGGTGATTATCCTAAATGGTTAACGGTGACGGATAAGGAACTGCTGGGGGAATTAATCGGTGTCGATGATCCTCATCACCTTAGCACCCGCGCCCTGCTAATTAAGCTAGATGAGATCCCTAAAACCGTTGTAATCGTAGAGAACCAGCCACAGCCGGAGTTAAGCCAAACCAAGAACATCCGCTTTGTGACCTTTACCGACTACAACCAAAATCTGGCCAATCCCCTAAGCGAGTTTGGCAATTCAAGCCTTGATAGCTTCATCTATCAGGATCTTGAGTCATCAAAAGCTGAAATCAGTGCTATCCAAGGGATAAAACCTGTCACTGATAATGGTCATAATCTATATATTCCCATGTCAGCCGCCTTGGCGACCGCCTGCAAACCTGAAATAGAGCAAGGTTTTAATGAGGGTAAAAACCCCGTCACTTGGCAGTTTGATCCCAATGCCCCCAACGGTGCCGCCTATATTTTGATGACTCCGGATCACGTGCGGCAGTTCTTCTACGATAAACAGATCAAGGGCAAGATCCGGTGCCAAGGTGATATCCATTGGCAGCCTTTAGAACTGCCCGTGACTGACCGCCCTTGGTTAATCGATTTGCAGTCTTGGCTGACGCAAACCGGATATGGCAATGAGCCGAGTAGCGATCTTAAAAATTACTTTAAGGTCGAAGATGCCCAAGGCAATCTGTTAACCATTCGACTCCCTGAAAATACTGAGCAGCGGATTAACGAGGTGCTGATCGATGGTCGCTATTTAAGTGTCGTAGGCCCCGCCGCGAAGGTAAGTTATATGACGATCTCTAAAGACCCCGTCGACATCCCCTATGAATTCACCTTTAAACCTTTGCCATAAAAAGGAGCGGTTATGCGTCTATTTACAGTAAAACTGCTCCTTGGAGCACTGGTACTTATCTGTATCACTATCAGTGCCAATGCCAATGCCAATGCCAATGCCAATGCACAAAAGGTGTTACTCGATGCCCATTGGAAGGTTGTCAAAGATGAAAAACAGGCTCAATACTATCTAAAACAATCGACCGAAGTTATCGACGGACATTATAAGGCTGAGATTTATTACAAAGACAAAGATATGCTTTTCTGCGCCAGTGCCCTCGCCGATAACAAAATCGGTAAAACCCTCACGAGCGAACAATTCCGCGGTGCTTATCAATGTTACTTTGAGGATGGCAAGCCGTACGAGCAAGGCTTTCGCAATGGGCAAGGCCAACTTCATGGCCTGCTCAAAAAATATATCGCCACGGGTCAATTGTATGTTGAATCGCACTATGAAAATGGTGTGAAACAAGGCCTCGAAACCGCTTACTGGAATGGCGGCAATATCCGCTACAAAACCACCTTTAAAGATGGACAGGCAGTCGGCATCAGCGAACATTTTGGCCCCGAAGGTGAAGTCACCGCCAAGATCTGCAATGACCCGACCTGTGTGAGTCAATATTTTAATCTTGGCAAACTTAACCGTGAAGCACATCGTGTTGATGGCCTATTGCATGGCACTGAGACAACTTGGGGCCTGAATGGGCAAGTCATCTCGACCCAAGAGTTCGTTAAAGACAAAAGGCAAGGTGACTATTTTGAATATTTTGACAATGGCAAAGTCGAGCGTCACTACCAATATCAAGCTGATTATCAGGTCGGTGAGCAACTGACTTATTATGAAAATGGTCAGATCAAATTAAAGGAAGTGACCAACGATAAAGGGGATGCCCTCCAATCCATCGAATACGATGAGCAAGGGCAAATAAAAAAAACCACCGACAGCAAATACCAAGGTAATCGCTGGGTTTATCGTAAGCAGCAGCGCTTTAGCAAGGGCCAACTGATTGAGAGCACAGAAAACGACATACTCAAAAACTGGTCACTCAGCGAAGACTACCAGCAAGGCGAGTTAGTGAGTCGCAGCGAGGAACTCGATAAAAAATTGACTGGCTTACATATTAAATCCTTCGACCAAACTGATGTAAACACCGTTTCCCGCGAGTATTTTAACGAGGGCAAGCGTGAAGGCCCCTATGAAATGGTGAAAATCGACCATAAAACCGGTAAGCGTTGGGTGGCCGAGCAAGGTCAATATTCCAATGACAAGCCCTCAGGCAAATGGAAGAAGCAGCAAGAGGATACCAGCCTCACCTTTAGCTATGATGACAATGGTGAACTCCATGGCGAGTTTCGTAATGAGACAAGTTCAGGGCAACTGCTTGAATTAATAAACTTTAACCATGGCAAACCCGAAGGATTAGTACAACGCTACGCCACTGACGGCCAATTGTATGAAAAGGGCGAATACCGCAATGGGCAACAGGATGGCGACTGGGTGTACACCCATGGTGAGTACGGTTTCCGCCCAATACCCAATCCTGAAAGACGCTATTGGTATGGTAGTTTCGATCTAGGCAAGCAAGTCGGCCATTGGGAATTGCGCTCAGTTGAAGACTATGTGCTCGAAATCGCCAATTATGACGAGCAGGGCAAACTTCATGGTAAGCAATATGAGTTTGAGGAGCATGGCTGGATAGAGGTGATTAATAGCTACAATCATGGGCAGTTTTTAAATCAGGAAACACCGCCACCTGTGGTGACCAGTGACTCTGGTTTCCCGATGTTTTAGCCTAAGCATATTCGCTTAATCGATTAATCGATTAACTTAACCCTTGGCGCTGTGCACTGTATATAAGTGCACAGCCCGATAAATAAACTCAACAGCAAAAAATTAGGATTCTTGTATAGGCCGCAAACGGCGCGGCCTTACGACCCAGAACAGAGCAAGGAATCAGCATGTTCAATACGCCATTTCGCTTTATCAGCCTCGCGATTGCGGGAGCCAGCTTAACCAGTGCCCATGTACAAGCAGCGCAAAATCTCTCCTCCATGATGGTCGAAATCCGCCAACAGGACGGAATTCCCAGCTATTACAATCTCGCCACTGGCATGCCCTTAAATGGCGATATCGCCATAGTGCGCGACAACCAAGGCTATACCTTAGGGCAGTTTTCCGAGGGGATCCCTAATGGTAAATGGCAAGTATTTCATACCAATAACAGCAAGCTAGTCGAAGGAAACTATCTGCAGGGTTATCAAGATGGCACTTGGCATATGTTCGATTTGAGCGGCGCCGTTACTGAGGAACAGCAATTTGCCAAAGGCGTGCCCACGGACGAATGGAAAGAATACAACAGCAGCGGCCATCTCTGCCAAGCTACTTATTATAAAGACGGTAAAAAGGAGCAGGTAAGACGTTTCTATGACAGTGGCAAACTACAAACCCAAGAAAGCTACCTCGATAACCTGCGCCACGGGAAATGGGAAAGTTTCTATGAAAACGGCACCTTGTCCCAAAGCCAGAGCTATGCGAACAACCAACTCTCAGGTTCTTATTTAGAACAAAATCCCAATGGACAAGCCACAGTGACGGGCCGCTTCGATGCCGAAGGTCGTCGCCAAGGAGCATGGGAAACCTTTTTCGATGACGGGACTAAATCGAGCAGCAGCCAGTTTAATCTCAATCTGCTCGAGGGTGAAGAACGGACATTTTACCCCAATGGTGAACTCGCCAGCCGCTGCCAATATAGCGCTGGGCAACGCCAAGGGAAATGCCAGCAATTTAATGATGCAGGTAAGTTACAAGTTGAAGAACAGTATGTTAATGGTGCATTGGACGGGCCACAGCAATATTTTAATGCCGAGGGCATTCTCACCAGTGCTCTCAACTATAAACAGGATCAACTCGCTGGTACGCAAAAATATTTCCACAACAACGGCCAACTTAAAGAATTACGTAACTACCAAGACTCAAAGCAGGCTGACAATGGTCAATATCCGCTTCATGGACCATCGGAGCGTTATGACACCGAAGGTAATTTGCTCGAAAAAAGCCACTACGATATGGGAATTAAGGATGGCCAATTTGAGCGCTATCACGCTGGTAAGCTGCAATCCTCCGAGCAATGGCGACAAGGGCAGCGTCACGGTGAATCACGCCGTTACCACAACAATGGCAAGCTGCGGACGCTAGATCAATACGTTGAAGGTAAACCAACAGGGAAATCAGAAACCTATTTTGACGACGGCACAGTGAGTGAGCGCGGCGAACGTATCGATGGCCAATGGGTCGGAAAATATGAGTCATTTTACGATAACGGTAAACCTCGGGAAGTATCTCACTACGCACGGGATAAAAAAGACAATGCCAGTCGTTACCCTCTTGATGGCCATTTCGCCCGCTGGTATGCCAATGGTGATCCCAATGAAGAAGGCTCATATCAAAACGGCAATAAAGAAGGCCTATGGATACAGTACAGCGAAGGCCTGAAACAACGGGAGCAAACCTTCGCCAATGGCAAACTTAATGGTAACTATACAGAGTATTACCACGGACGCCGCCGTGTGACTGGGGAGTATCTGGACGACCAAAAAACCGGTCTATGGACGGATTATCGCTACGAAGAAAAAGACCCTACCTATGGCACAATCCCCGAGGGGAATATCCAGCAAAAAAGCCATTGGCAGGAAAACAAGCGCCACGGAATTCGCGAGTTTTACAGCTTTAAGCAAGTGGTTTACCGCTCAGAAACCTATGATAAAAATGATAAAACAGGCACATATGCCGAGTACTATCCCAACAATGGCCAGCTAAAACTCAGCGGGGCTATGGATAAAGGTAATCAAACTGGATTGTGGGAAAGCTGGTTTGAGGATGGAATGCAAGCTGCTAGCACTGAGTTTTTAGACGGTCAAAGCCATGGCCAAACGAAAGAATATTACAGTAACGGCCAACTCAAATTAGAGGCAATTTATGCTAAGGGGTCGCTTGATGGTCAAGTTAAGCAATATCACCAGAACGGTAAGCCAGAACTCGTTGAAACTTGGGTGAAAGGCCAAAAAGAAGGCGATGCCAGCTATTACCACAACAATGGCAAGTTAGCCGAACAAGGCACTTATCTTAGGGATCGCAAGGAAGGTCTATGGCAAAGTTTTTGGCCTAATGGTGAAAAACGCACTGAAGGCAGTTATCTCAGCGATCGAGAATCAGGGGATTGGAATCATTATGATCAACTCGGCAAGCTGATTAAAACAGAACACCATGGCTAGCTTAAAAATGGGGTTTTAGATTAAAAAGCGATCTAGTTCAAACATTTATCCTTAACTCCAAATCTAAAGGAAGTTTCATGCAAAGTGTGCCATAACCAGTGTCTATACTAACGGCCTTTTTTTTCGTTTAGGACAAATTGCCTATGAAGACATTTATGAAAGACGAGTTAGCCCTGCTACTGGGAATACTGACCTTAGTATTCTTTAAAACCGGTGGCGATAGCTTACTCGCCGATGGCACCGCCCTCTCGACCTATATTCCCGTTTCACTCGCCCTATTGGGTGTAGTGACTTGGGCTATTTTCTCTGTGGTACGCCACTCAGATGCACTAGCGATTAAGCTTGGCGATCCCTATGGCACCTTAATCTTAACTTTATCGGTCATTTCACTCGAAGTGGTGATGATCTCCTCCGTGATGCTGACCGGAGAACCCAACCCTGTCATGGCGCGCGACACTATGTTCGCCGTCGTCATGTTGATCATCAATGGCTTAGTGGGCTTTACATTATTACTTGGCGGCTGGCGTTACCATACCCAGCATTTCAATTTAGATGGCGTAAAATCCTATCTCGTGGCGATTATTCCCCTCGCCCTACTCTGTTTAGTACTGCCTAATTTTACCGAAGGTGGCACTATTGGCGGCATGTCTAAAGCCATGTCTTGGATGCTGATCATTATTTCAATTCTGCTCTATGGCGTCTTTTTAGTGGTACAGACGAAGAGCCACAGCCATTTCTTTGTCGATGCCGATCATGAAGACCATGAGGAACACCACGGCATACTGCGCAGTAATGCTTACCATACGATTCTATTAATTGGCTACTTACTCGTGGTCATTTTGCTGGCAAAAACCTTAGCTATGCCCATCAATTACAGCGTAGCTACCCTAGGCGCTCCACAGGCATTAGGGGGCTTTATTGTGGCCTGCTTGATTTTATCTCCCGAAGCTGTGGGAGGCTTTAAGGCCGCGTTAAACAATCAATTACAGCGGGCGATGAATCTGTATTTTGGCTCAGTGCTCGCGACGATTGCACTCACAGTCCCTGCGGTATTAATTATTGGCAGCGTGATAGATCAAGAAGTCCATTTAGGCCTGTCACCCGCCGACATGGTGCTATTAATCACCAGTTTAATGGTCTGTAAGGTAAGCTTTAGTAGCGGTCGCACCAATGCATTGCATGGCGCGACTCATATAGTCTTGTTTATCGTTTACTTGTTCTTAATGTTTGAACATGCCTAAACTTTATTAAATCCAAGGCCGAGCGTGATTTATTTGCGTCTCGGCTTTACGCTTTTCTCATCCAGATTGACCCGCAGTAAGAGTACAAACCAAACTAAAGCGCCAACAATAAACCAGATAAAAATCCACACTAACTTATGGCCATTACGAGCCTCAAATGGCTCAAATTTAGGCATAAAAATCGTTTGATGTTCAGCTTGATAAAGCGGACTTTTTTGTGCGGCGCTGAGCAACTCTGAACGAAGTGAGGATGGGGCTAATCGTTCAAGGTAAACAAAACTCTGGGGATCCAACTCATTGAACTCATTTAGGGATTTAGCCAAAAACGCTTTGAATTGCGCTTCTTTCTCATTGGGTTCAAGTCGATTACTGACCTCCTGCTGATAAACTTTACCATACCAAGCGAGGGCCTTAGCATGCCAACTGTCTGCACGCTCTGCAAAAATCGGCATAGCGATATACAGCGCCATATTTAAGTGACTACTATGTTTACCTGTAACCTCTAGGCTTCGCTGCAAACCAATTTGCGTCTTATCAATATAAGATTGCTGCAACTGATAATACTGAGTATTTTTATGGAGATACAATTCTTGTATCGATGCTAATTGCGTTAACCTCCCCGTGGTCGTCTTGAGATATTCCTGCGCAACGATGCAAGGAACAGCCATTAATTGCACCGCAATCAATAAATAGAAAAAGCGCGAATTATCTTTAACAAACTTGAGTCGTTTTAGCCTAGGCCTGATATAAATGATCGACAATAGCCAAGACAGTATCTGCGGCAGCCACAAATTAACGATATCTTCATCTAGGCTAAAAAACTCAAGGTTAACCAACAACAGCCAATGGACAAAACTGTAACCAGAAACAAATAACAGGCTGATAAATAAGAAGGGAAAATAGATAAGTTGAATTTTTTTTAAAAATACATCCACACGAATGTCATCCTTGAGAACATAAAATAACGACTATGGTACGCTCAAATCCATCATAAATTTACCAACATTGAGTAGAAACTCAAAGCGTTAAAACATAAAGGCCAGATTGATTGCTCATCTGGCCTGTTATGTTTGTACTTTTATAAAGCTGCAACCGAGAAACTAGGTCTCACTCAACTTAGCTAATTGCTGCTGGCTACGTTGTTTCTTGTATTGCTTAGCTTCAGCAGGAATAGGGGTTACTTTGCCAGTCTCTAACCAGTTACGTAAACGGTTAGCATCCGCAATATGCGTATATTTGCCGTAGGCATCGAGCACGACAAATGCCACTTGGCGTTTTGCCATTTCAGTACGCATCACAAGGCAGTGCCCTGCTGCATTCGTAAAGCCTGTTTTGGTTAGATGAATATCCCAGTTATCTTTATAAACCAAACGATTGGTATTACGAAAATCTAAACTGTATCTTGGGTTGGCAAAGGTAACCGTCTTCTTCTCGGTCGAACTCAGCTGGCCTAGCATAGGGTACTTTTCACTGGCCTTGAGTAATACAATCAGATCACTGGCACTCGAAACGTTTTTATAGGATAAACCTGTAGGTTCAACATAGCGGGTATTTTTCATTCCCAGCGCTTTTGCTTTGGCATTCATCGCCTTAATAAAAGCTTTATGGCCACCGGGATAATGATGTGCAAGACTTGCAGCGGCACGGTTTTCTGATGACATTAAGGTCAGTAATAACATTTCTTTTCGGCTGATTTCACTGCCGATACGAACTCGAGAATAAACACCTTTCATTTCTTTGGTATCACGGATGTTTACCGCAAGCTTTTGCTCCATAGGTAACTTTGCATCCAGCACCACCATAGCTGTCATCAACTTAGTGACAGATGCAATTGACATTACTGCATTAGGATTATTGGAATAAAGCACTTCATTGGTTTTTAAGTCCACGACTATCGCACTACGTCCTGCAATTTCTTGCTTTAATGGTGCTTGCTTCGTTTTTGCTGTCGATTGAGTTTTGGTGCTTTTATATGCGACAGAGGCCGAATCGGCTGAATGCGCTGTCGTGGCAACGGTGAGACTGCTGCACGCAAGAATAAAACTACTGAGCAGAAAACGGATCTTCATATAGATTTCACTGAATAGATAAGGGATCGATTGTGCTATGGCACAGGTTTTGGCTAAGTATAGGAGTTCTACAGTGAAAGAAATAGAATGCAATTAGACTTTTATCAGTAAGATCAGCACTTTCTTCTCAATTTTTTTATATAAAACCAGCTTAACCTGTCACCAATTCAGAGCAATAAAGCATCTAGATCTAGGCTTTTCAATTGCAGTAGAGACAAAATCTTAGAAAGAGGCTTTTTTCAGTAGAATAATTTGAAATGAAAATAATGGGCGACTTTTTGCACTTTTAACAAAAGTCCCTGTACAACAGTGGTTTCAAGCATCTAAATACGTCATTTTAGGCGAATGAAAGCGTTAACATACGCCATAAAATGTCGCGTTATAGCATCTTATCCGCTAGCGTAAGACAAATTCGAGTAAAGCTTCAGTATCTTCGCTCTCTTGTATCAGTTGGTCTGTCAGCACAAAACCGTGTTTGAGCAGTACTCGCTGTGAAGCTAAATTATGTTTAGCCACATGGGCAAAAAGGGGTCTTAAACTGACTAAAGGTAAAAATTGCGCTAAGGTCTGTGTCGCGATACCTTTGCCCCAATATTCACGGTCAATCCAATACCCTATCAGCGCTTGTCCATCACTTTGCCAATGTCCAATATTGCCCACAAACTTGCCATCAACCAATATCGCCCTTGGTAATACATTCACTTGTCCCAGAATATTTTGATGCCAATGTTTAAAAAACGCTTCCCGATCCCGAGGAGGAAATTGAGCAAGCTGGTTAGCAATGGGATCGCTTTGATGCACAAAAATAGCTTCAAGATCACTTACAATAATCGGGCGTAAACTCACGCTGTATTGTGTGTTTGGTTGTTTGTCTGACTTACTAGACATAGGTATCACCATTAATACTATGTATTTCAACTTGGTACAGCATGCCACATTTTATGAAAGTAAGCTCAAAAAAAAAGCGCATAACCGAGAAGGAGTTAGCGCTCGAAGAGGCAAATTTGCCGAAATTGAGGTGTGTAAATTCAAACCATAAAACTCACACGATAGCATTCAAAGCCTAGATAAAAATCAATGCAAAAACGGGTGCGCCTAACACCATAGCGATACCAATAAAAATCATAGTCAAACTGGCGATAACGCCCTCTTGCTTGCCGATTTCATTAGCTTTTGCGGCGCCCGCACCATGGGCAGATGCCCCTAGAGCCACACCTTTACCTAACGAAGTACGAATACGCATAAATTTAAATAAGGGATCGCACACCAAGATGCCAATGACGCCTGTAATTAACACCATCATGGCCGTCAACTCAGGCACGCCGCCAAAGGCACTGGTCGCCTCCATCGCAAAGGGAGTCGACACCGAACGCACCAGCAAACTCTTAGACAATTCCACCGGTAAAGGCACAAACTTCACCAACAGCCAAGAAGACATCATCCCCAAAAACAATCCCGCCGTCACGCCTAAACCAATCGTCAGCGGATACTGGCGGATCAAGTTACGCTCACGATAAATCGGCAAAGCAAAGGCGATAGTCGCGGGCGCTAACATGGCCATCAACCAATGGGTGTATTCAAAATAGGTTGGCAGCGGGATCTTAAGATTAAACACCAATAAGGTAATCACTATTGGCGCTAACACTATGGGCGCTAACCACCAGACTCTATGGTACTTATAGAGACGCTTGGCACCGAAGTAACAGAATATTGTCAGAAATAAGCTGAATAAGGCTAATCCCGTCTGCGACAACACAAAATCCACCACTTTTGAGTCAGTCATCATTAAGCCGCCTTAGCGTGGCGACGGGCTTGCTTTTTGATGTTCAGTTGGCGCTCAAAACGAAACACTCTATCGACCACAAAGCCTGTACCAAACATCACACACACACTGCCCATCACTAAAGTGAACAATATATTGGTGCCGTATTGCTCAAACAAACCTTCGTACTTAATAACGGATATCACTGGCGGGATGAAAAACAGCAATAACTCACCAATCAACCAAGCTGCGCCCAGTTGTACGGCATTTTCAGGAATGAGTTTAAAACCTAATAAAAATAAGAGTATGCCTAAGCCAATCACACTCCCTGGAATAGGAGAATGTGCCCAAGTGGCGAACCAGTGACATGCGAAGGACAGTAAACAGAAGAGGCCGATTTGGCTTAATAACAAAGCCCAATGTCGACACTGACGTATTGCGGCTTGTGGGAATGACATGATTTTCTCGGTTAGAACAAAGTTTTCTATAGGGCTATTCTAGGCTTGCCTATTTGATAAAAAAAATGAATATTAAGAATGTAATGCATGAATTTTAAGAATACATTTAAAGGTGAACCTTAATGGACCTCAAAGTTATCCGCTATTTTATCGAAATCGTCGATGCTGGAGGCTTCGGTAAAGCCAGCGAAAAAGTCCATCTCACCCAACCTGCACTATCAAAAGCCGTACGCCAATTGGAAGAGGAGCTAGACCTCATCTTACTCGAACGCGGTAAACGCGGCACCCAAGTCAAACTCACGCCCGCGGGCGAAGTTGTTTATCGACATGGCAAAGAGTTACTCGCTGGCCGACAACGCATGCTCGCTGAACTCACGGCCCAACGCAGTTTAACCGCGGGCGAACTCAATCTCGGATTGGCTCCTCTAGGTAGTGCCGAAATTTTTGCCCCGATTATTGCCAAATATCGCCAGCAATATCCGCAGATAGAGATGCACTTACTCGTCCGTGGCGGTGTAGAGCAAACCGCGGCAATCCAAAAGGGCGAAATTGAACTGGCTACTGGGATTATTGATTTTGATGAGGGTTATGACGGCATACGCGTGTTTAACGATCCTATGGTAGTGGTACTGCCTAAGGAAAATCCGTTATCCACCAGACAGATATTATCGTTTAGTGATCTCAGTGCCGACCCTCAAGTGATGTTCGAAACCGAATACACTCTCTATCAATTAGTGCTCAATGCCTGCCGACAGGCAGGATTTGTCCCTAAAAACATCACCCGCGTTAGCCAAGCCGATTTCGGTATTGCCTTAGTCGCCGCGGGCACAGGGGTTATGGTATTACCGCGCTCCATCGCGCGGCGCTACAGCGTGCCAGGCGTCGTAAATATCCCGCTGGCGAGTGACGAGCTGCGCTGGGAGTTATCCCTCTTTTGGCGCAAAGACCAAGTATTGTCCTTCGCGGCTCAAGCCATGATCGCCTTAGTCGAGAAGCACTTAACCCATAAATAACCCTATTCTTACCAAGGAACCACTAAGCTTAAACGCACTAGCGTATCGCTATCCCATGGCAGAATAGGCAAATACTCAGCCGAGTTAACATCGACTTTGGCATAGTGGTCTAAATTGTATTGCGTGTGCTCAGCACTCAGCATTAACACGCTATTAGGCCGCCAAAAATCGGTTTGGTAACTCAGCTCAAAGCGGTATTGATTCTCTAACCATTGGTCTTCGTCTTGCCAGGTTTGTGCGGCCACTTGCATATGTAGCTTAGGCGTCACATTAGCCCCTAAACTCCCCATAAAGGTATAAGCAAACGTACCATTCCCAAAATCGCCACGATCGTAACCTCGGGTTCTAGGCACATCATCATCGATTTCGAGATAGTAATAACCCGCACCCGCCTTGAACTGGGCCTGTAATGCTTGCCCATCAAAGTTAGCTGTCAGCCCAGGAAATACCTTAGCTTGTTTCTCCACCGAGCTAACGGTATTACGCTTTCCCTGTAAGTCGAACTGCCAACCGAATGAAAACGCGGGATTAACACGATAAAGTTCACCGCTCGCGGCATAGGCAGACTTAAACCACACAGGGATGTGGTCAGGGTCGAGTTTATCGACATCTACGTCTATATAGGCATCCAGCGCCGCCGTCAGCAAAATATCGCTTTGGGTTTTATGTTCTAACAATAGACTCGCATTCACCCCTAAGGTGTGAGAATCCTCGACCACAAAATCATGGCTGCCTAAGCTGTAATGCCACTGAGTTTGCTCTTCGGCCTGCAGTGCACTCGATAAGCACAGAGCTAAGCACACTAATGCTGAGTTGAGATAGTTCACTTTTGACTCCTGAAACATCGTTTCTAGCTTGATAATCAAATCAGCCAGAGGATTAAACTGCATAAAATAGGAATAACAACAACTAAGGTTGCCGTTAAAGAGCGGCTAAACTAGCCAATTTAATCAAAGAATAATAGGCGATAGTTCAAATTATGACACTCTCATTGAGAAGCCGCTAATAAACACCACAGGAGTATAGATAGCCAAAAACCTAACAGTAACAATAGTTATAGACCAAAGCACAATAATTCAACCCAGAAAAAACAACTTACACACAAATTTGTACAGGAAAGCAGCGCCCCTCAATCTTGCGACTGAAAACTGCAAAATAGAAATGAATTTTTAATCAAATTAACAGCATAATTATTGACACTTAATGCTCATCTGCCTATAGTCGCCACACTGATAGTGAAATCGAACAAGAGAGTCTTAAATGAAAAAGTCCATGTTATTAGGCGGCCTGACCTTAACTGCCACCTTGTTGTTAGCTGGATGCGGAAAAAGCGATGACGTGTTAGTCGTTGGCACCAATGCCGCCTTCCCTCCTTTTGAATATGTTGGCGGCCAAAGTGGCGATGAAATCAAAGGCTTTGATATCGATCTGGCCAAGCAAATCGCTAAAGATGCGGGCAAGACGCTCAAAGTCGAAAACATGAAGTTCGATTCACTGATCGTCGCGCTTAATTCAGGCAAGATTGATTTTATCGCCTCAGGTATGACGATTACCGCTGAACGTCAAGCAAACGTAAACTTCTCTGAGCCTTACTACGAAGCGACTCAAGTCGTACTCGTCAACAAAGATAACGATAGTATTCATACGCTTGAAGATATTAAAGGCAAACACTTTGCGGTGCAGTTAGGCACAACCGCTGACATCATGTCGAAGAAATACACCCAAAATATCACCGCCTTTAATACGGGTTTCGAAGCCATTATGGAGCTTAAAAATGCCAAGGTGGATTTAGTATTATTCGACAGCGAACCTGCCGCTAACTATCTGGCTAAAAATCCTGAATTAAAGATGATTAAACTGGATTTTCCTGCTGAGTTTTATGGTTTCGCCGTGTCAAAAGAGCAGCCTGAACTGCTGGCGAGCATCAATAAAACACTGGCTAACATGAAAGCCGACGGCCAATATCAGACGCTAGTTTCTGCCCATATAAAGTGATATCAGCATGATAGACGCAATTAATACCTCGCTGTTTAGCCCGATTGGCAAAGATGGCATGATAGGCATACTGCTGATATTAAATGGTTTGAAAGTGACGTTAATCGTCACTTTCTTCGCCATGTTATTAGGCGCAGTGTTAGGCATTGGCACCACCTTTATGAAGATGTCGTCTAAGTGGTATATCCGCTTCCCCGCCAATCTTTATGTCGGTGTGATCCGTGGCACCCCAGTAGTTGTGCAATTAGTGATCCTTTACTTCATCGTGCTTTCTGCCTTAGATGTCGATAAGATCACTGCCGCCATTATCGCTTTTGGTCTCAATAGCGGCGCGTATATTTCTGAGATAATCCGCGCAGGGATTCAAGCCGTTGATAAAGGTCAAACCGAAGCGGCCCGTTCACTTGGCTTGTCCCAAGCAATGACCATGAAGTCGATTATTCTGCCCCAAGCGATTAAGAATATTCTGCCCGCACTTGGTAATGAATTTATCGTGCTCCTCAAGGAAACCGCCGTCATTGGCTTTATCGGTGGTGTTGACCTTATGCGCGCCGGTGAAATCATCCGTAGCCGTACCTTCGAGGACAGTGTGCCCTTATTTACCTGCGCCCTTATTTACCTATTCCTGACCTACAGCTTCACATTTGTGCTGTCGAAATTTGAAAAGAGGTTGAAACAAAGTGATTAAAATAACCAACCTGCATAAAAACTTCGGCGATAACCAAGTGCTCAAGGGCATTAGCGAGCATATTCGTCAGGGCGAAGTAGTGAGCGTGATCGGTCCAAGCGGCAGTGGCAAGAGTACCTTTTTGCGCTGTATTAATCTGTTAGAGCAGCCAAGCCAAGGCGATATCGAGATTGAAGGTCAATTGATCACAGCGCCAAACGCCTGCGTAGATAAACTGCGGCAAAAAGTGGGCATGGTGTTTCAAAACTTTAACCTGTTCCCCCATAAAACCGTCATCCAAAACATCACCTTAGCGCCCATTAGTCTAAAACTGATGACGCCAGCTCAGGCCGAGACCAAAGCCCTCGACCTACTGGCACAGGTTGGTTTAAGTGACAAAGCCAATGCCTACCCCGCCAGTTTATCAGGCGGCCAAAAGCAAAGGGTCGCCATTGCCCGCGCATTGGCCATGGAACCAGACTTGATGCTGTTCGATGAGCCAACATCGGCACTCGATCCTGAAATGGTCGGTGATGTATTAGACGTGATGAAAGATTTAGCGCTAAAGGGCATGACCATGGTCATTGTCACCCACGAAATGGGCTTTGCGCGCGATGTATCCGATCGAGTGATCTTTATGGACGGTGGTTATGTAGTCGAATCTAGTCCGCCAGATGAGCTATTTAGCCACCCGAAAGAAGCCCGTACCCAAGCGTTTTTAAGCAAAGTATTACGCTAGCTTAAGCGGCTTAAGTCCTGTCACTCACGCTCACTGTCATGACCTTTATAAGTACGTGCAGTGAGCGAAGGATTCAAATTAGGATCCCAACATTCAACGTTTATGACAAAGACTAAATTAACCTGAGATCGGTTTAACTAGCCATAACTGTAATAGCATTAAACTCTGCGTTAGTGATGTTCAGTTGTGGCTTATTGTCTTTCAATTGATAGGCGATGAGTCCCGCAATCATGTTGAGCATAAAACCATGTACGCTGCGGTGTCTAGAGTGCTCTATTTGAGAGATGTTTTTTAACTGGTCGTTGATGGTTTCTATGATGAAACGTCTAGACAGCATCGCTCTATCCCACAACGACATCGCTTT
>NZ_JAKKRN010000027.1:0-64316 GCF_025654245.1 Shewanella sp. SM29 | reverse complement strand
TGTTGGGATAACGCACCAATGGAGCGTTTCTTTAGAAGTTTGAAATCTGAGTGGATCCCCGCCAGTGGTTATGGGAATTTTACAGAAGCAGATAAAGAGATCACAAATTACATCACTGGATATTACAGTGAGACCAGACCCCATCAATATAATGGTGGGTTAACGCCAAATGAGTCAGAACGTTTATATTGGAATGACTCTAAAATCGTGGCCAATTTTACTTGACCACTACAAAGCAGAAAATCAATATCTTTATCCTTTATCACAATCCTTTGCCCAGATTTGTAGGTGGCATCACCGGATTTTTCTATGTAACGTTCGTCCACAATTCCTTCGTTGTGCGCGAGCAGGTGCCTTTTCTGATAGATGATAGTTAGCTTCTTAAGCTCATCAGGAGATAACCAAGCATCAAATCCCTTTTGCACTGCTTTTTCCCACAGAGAACTAGCTTGATCTAAGCGCTGAAATGCATTGAATGGAGCTTTTCCGAAGCGAGCATACATCCCCTCGCAATACTTTTGAAAAGCTACGACACCGTCTGAAATACATGTTTCTATGATAGATCTACATGTTACCTCGGCATCATCCTTTCCCACCGATTCTGAAAGAGTAGTGCGAACCAACTCCACATTGTCTTTCTTGGCACGGATCTTACGCAGTGAATCTGAAAACGTTCTCGTTACGGAGTTGTGCCCGCAAGCAGGGCAAAAATATGCGCTGCCAATAACCGCAAATCTTGAACGGCATTCTTCGCATTGAATTTCGAGCTGCATGAGCTCTGCCGCCTTGGCAGGGATGGCATGTGTGCGCTTTGGTCCGCCTGTAACTTTCATCGACATTGAAATAAAACTGTTTCTGGGCTGCTTTCGGTTAAATTTCTGCGCGCCACTCCGCATGGCGTTGTGTATCTTTCCTTGAGCTATTGCAAACGCCTCCTCTTTCGCGTGCTCAACTTGATCAATAGTGAACCATTGATCAGCCGGCGCCTCGTGTCTACACATGGGACACCACACTGCTTCATCTTTAAAGATATTACCCCAGTCTTCTTCGTTCACTTTAAAAATGAACTCACAGGCCTCTTCAGGACACTGCTTGTCTATATAGCCTTTTTCGTCAGAGTGAATTGGGACAGAGACGGATTGCCCGTTCATTCGCTTCAACTCTTTAATCAAATCTTCGAACATGAGGTTCCCTCACTCTGATACGAAACGTCTTAGTATTTATGCGCTGCGATGTTTGCAGGGCATAAATCGCTTGTTGGGCTTGGCCGCTGCCACATCCGTGTAAATTGATATGAATGATGCTATAGGAATTTGCTTTCTTGCGGTAGCGGTTTTTTATACAGCTTGATGGGTAATCAATTGATATCATTTCAGCTTTCTCATTCTATTACGCTCACTTTCGACTGATTATTGACCTTGGTTGACAGCATTTTAGCCCCATATTCAGGCCGACACTCACCCCCCTCATCGGCTTAACCCCATAAGGCTGGCAGCTTTTCGCTGTCGGTCATTACACTACGTCTTGAGGAAGTGGTTATCCTGACATGCGTACTGGCTGACTTTAGTTGTTAATCATCACTAATCTCTGCAGTCTTTTCAGACCAAAATACTGGTCCAACTGGCATTACGGGTATGAACACAAACAGTCTTCCTTAACCAAAGGACTCGCCAATACCACATGTGGTTTGTGTAATTGCAACTTGATTTGCGTGAGCTTTTTGCGGCGGCAAGCATTGGCTACGTACTGCGTAAAATCACAGTCATTGCATGCTGTACTAACCGGTTAGTCAATTTCGAATGATTTAGTTATCAGTTAAGTGATTTTGGGATAAAGCTGGGACGAATCGATGAGCCTAGGCGTCGATGCTCTGATGTAATCAGACTAAAAGTAGGTTTCTCCCCCTCACAGTTCTCCACTTTATAGTGACTCGCTTACCCATAGAGGCAAAATATCGGCCCATTCAACAAAGATCAAAGGATCACAAAATCGATCTGTTGAAGTTGGTATATCCGAGCACAGCTATTTTTTGAGCTTCTGAGAAAGTAAGGAGAATAATCATTTATAATCAACACCATATATAGCGTTCAAAATTATGAACGCCCCCTAAAAGCCCGCTAATAAAACAACAACCAAGCCCTCTAAAATCCTCATATGTAGTGAAGCACTGCGCGTCACCGAACCCGCAATCAACCGCGCCGGAAGGACCCGCGATGATAATGGTTCGCATCTACATCGAGTTGAGAGCGATTCTCATCATCATAAAGTGTCGCGTTCGGTTTCAATCAAACCGTGAGCATCGGCGAGACACAAAATCCGCCCATCTGAAAATCAAAATTCCTCATAATTGCACATGATCATCGCTCCATTCCTATCCATGCAGGATGACTAATATAGGTAAAGATAACGAGTCTGGCACTCGGTTAAAATGAGCCTAGTCCTAGACAGAAGCAATTCACCTAAAACCGTTTAAAACCTTGGCTTTGACCCTCTTCACCCCATTGCCAACATTTAACACCAAAGCAACAAATTCACGCTATTGCATCCTTCCTTAGGGTTGATGCAATGACTCGCCTGTAGCCCTACTGCTGCATGGGCTAGAGTGCTCCCAACTTTTTGAGGCGATCTAGGGATTATCTAGGCCGCATCAAAAAACGGTTGAACCATATTGGTGCAAGACACTGAACAACACCTATTGAATAGAAACATATCACTAACAATTCAGATTAAGGCAGCATGAGCCTAAAAACGCGTTCAATCACCCAGAAACAGTGTGCAGATCATCCCAGTTCACCTGCTTTCGATGACTAAAAACGGGGAGCGGATAACGCCTTCGCAGGATGAGGCCGCGACCGAAACAGTGAGCCGAATAGAAGGATCCATTTAGGCGCCATCAATTCACCCAGAACTACCAAAAAACTCACCTTTTGCCCTACCCTTTACGCCCTTGAAGCGTTAACACAAAAGCAACAAAAGCGAGCCGTTGCATCCTCCTCTAGGGTTGATGCAACGACTCGCCTGTAGCCCTACTGCTGCATGGGTTTGAGTGCTCCCAACTTTTTGAGGGGATCTAGGGATTATCTAGGCCGCATCGAAGTACTGTTGAATCCCAATGGTGTAATACACCTATCTCAAAACAACACACATGTAACAAATAAGACTAAGGAAACGTGCGGTATCCGCCACTCGCCATCGCTGTACAACACGCCTATATATGCCCTATCAATGCCGACTTCACCCACAGACATAAGCGAATACCTGAATGACTAATGCATCTGCAGGTATTAAGCAGCTAACGAACGTAAGCATTCACCTTGATGCTAGATATCAGCCCTATCCATACCCTTATCCCAACAAGCAATTAGCCAGCGTGAGATTAGCGACACACCTGCAGATCAACACGGCAGGAACATAGGACCAAGCAGAACAATACGCTTAGATACCGGCCATCATCGACCACTGGCATTAACGTATAGCTGTTCAGCGCTCATGATGCACTTTGGGATTGGATAACACGCCTGCAGGTGAAAAGAGTACAGTTCAAGAACATGCCGCACTAAGCCTGCGACTGGCCATGATGCCATTGTGATTGGGTAACACGTCTGCAGGTGAAGTCATAGTCCAAGAACAGGCCGAACTGATCGCACTATCAAACGTCTGCGGCTCACGCAAGACAACTAAAAATATCGATATTCCCCTGACCTTTTTGACCTGAGAAAATTAATACAAGACCAACAAAAACACGTCATTGCATCCTCCTGTAGGGTTGATGAAACGACTCGCCTGTAGCCATACTGCTGCATGAGTTTTAGTGCTTCCAACTTCTTGAGGGGGGTCTATGTAGTGGCATATTAAATTTGGTCAACTAATTAGAAGTGTATGACTCTGCTCATAGTAATTTAGGACCCCTAGAGATTTAAAGCTATTAAGTGATACTTTGTTCTGATTTCAGTTATATTAAAGTGCTTTCGCAGCTGTTACTGCGAGTGAGAGTCTAAGATTGATAGATATGTGACTATTTATGCATATTCTGATGCATAAACTGAGTTTTGCACTAGTACGTATCGATAATGTGAAGTACGTCGATTATGCACTAAAATGCGTGAAAACTGCACTTTAACAGTTATTAAAGTGCATCTTTTTCGAGACTGTTCATAATTCTGTGTCTCGTTTAAATACTTTGGCACCTTAATCTTGCAGGGGGACTCCCTCGCTAATCTAAATTTAAAACATCAGATTTACTCGTTTTCCAGCCCAATAATTCGATAATGAATGCATTATTGGATAAGATTTCGCATTTGTTATCATTTGAATTATTTGTATAATTAATACCAATGCTCGTTTTATCTAAATTTTCTTTTCGTAAAGTAAATGTGTAATAAAGCTCACCACTATCATTAAAAGCTAGCGGCACTATAGCTATTAGTCCATTATCATCATAAAAACCAACATCAACTTTGCTAAGTCTCAAACAGTGCCATTTAGGTGGAATACTGCTCACTCTAACAGTTACTTCATACATTTTATAAATTTCACTAGCACTAACTTTAACATCAACATTATATTTAGCTGCATTTTCTCTCGTTATGTAGATTGAATCACTTGCAACAACCCTAAAACAAAAAAACATCAGAATATAAAGTATACGTATATTAAATTTCATCTTGAACGTTCCCTATAAGCTTCAACTGTCCCAAATGATATAGACTCTAATCTTTGATCATGAGTAGGCCCATACTTAGTATGAACTCCTTCATGAGCCAAATTGAAAACAACACTTTCCACAGACGTCAATTGTGTTTTTTGATAACGATTAAATCGATTCGCCACAATTTTAGAATAAGTAGCACTTCTATACAGTGTTACAAAACCTCCTCTCTCCATTGCCTCAGGCCATTTTCCATTGACTTTTTCAGCAAAATCATTAGCTTCACTGAAGGATGAAAACGTTTCTAACTTAACCTGTCCATTCTTATCTACATAAGCGATAGCGAATTTATTAACAAAATCTCGACCTTTACCTCTTCTTATGTCGGGTATATCTCTAGAGGCAATATCTCCTTCTTCATATGCTTGCTCTGGATCAGTGGTTCGCTTTGGGCTCCGCGCAGCGGCTTAGTTCAACGCCCGGCTCACCGAGTAAATTTTTGATGGCGGCTTTTGTGCGTGTTTTTGCACAAAAGGTGACAGCGGAAATTTGTCCGGTGCAGCCGTTTGTTAACTGTTCCTTCTGATGAAATTTGCAATTTCACACTCTTCAGGAACACGCTCCACTCGACGATCAAGGTCTGTAGCTTCTGCAACTAACTCTGAACGATGGGGTAATTCTTTTGGTAGCTTAATGTTTTTAACGACTCCTAGATTATGAAGCGCGTTTAATACCCACCAACCTGGGTCAGGTTCATCTTTGTATAAACCAAGCATAGCTGAGCCGGGGTATGCGTGATGATTGTTGTGCCACGCCTCACCCATTGATAGGAAACCAGCAATACGAATATTGTGCCCCTGAACAGCCGCACCTTCAACTTTCCAAGTTCTTTGCCCGTGGTTATGAGCGAAGTAACCAATAAGCCAATGACCACCGACAGAGATGACAACCCTTACAGAGACGCCCCATACCAGCCAAGGTACACCACCCAATAAATATAGAGGAATTGCGACAACTAATTGTTGGGGCAACCAATATTTCTCAATAAAAAGGTAGAACCGATTTTTTGACACTTCATCTTCAATTGTAAACTCAGGTTGATATTTTAAATTGAGATCACAGTTAAGCTGCCACCACCCATCTTTTATTATTTTCGACCCGTGCAATAAGAAATCATGGCATTTTTTCTGCCGTTGCGCCCAGTCTCTTAAATCGTGCTGCATCATCATTCCAATTGGCCCAGCCATACCAACCAAGACCCCCAAATAGACAAACAAATATTCCATCCATTTTGGACATTCATATGATCGGTGAATGAGTAGCCTATGCATTCCGAGGGAATGACCAAAACAAAGAGTTACGGCAGTCAATGAGATAAATACCATAAGAGATGAAAAAGAAAATACGAAAGGAGCGATACATAGCGCGGCAATCAGATTTGAAAGAAACCAAATCGATTTCAAAGGGCTCCACACTACCTCGCCCTCAAATGCGCTTTCCGGTCTTTCTGAATTAACTCTTTCAGTATTTCGCATAACTTCCTAGATACAGTTAACGCTTTAAACAGCGGAAAGTCCGAGCGGTTAGGCCGTTGTTTGGCCTGCGAGGGATTTTCCGATGGTTTAACTTGTTATATGTGAATTTCAAAGCTTAATACTCCACCAGTAATTATTACCTCACCAAAGTCACCGACAACATTGAAACCATTTTCGGTTATGTCTAATGAATCAATATTTCCGTAGTCAATTGAACCGTCTGGGTCAGTAGAATAACGGGCTGATTCAATAGAAATTAAGCCAACAACACTTTTGATTTCCGAAAATGACAGAGTAGCTTTCCTGTAGCAAGTATATTCGTTTGCTTTCGGGGCTTCATAAAATATTGATTCTGGCCAAATGCTCGCTTCAAGCTCAAACGACAGCTCATTAAGCGATTGCTTCCAACCAAGAACAAATGAGTCGTTTAGGTCGATGCCTTTGAATTCTTCCAGTTGACGCCAATCCATTTTATTCACATATAACGCTTAACATATGGGGATTTTAGGAGCGCTGTTTCAGCGAGTAAAATTCCCATCATGATGTTTTTGTTATGTTTCAATTGACTCGATCCTCTCTGCGATCCCAACTGCGCCACCGAAAGTGTGATTAAGCCACTTTGAATGATTAAACAAGTGCTGTCCAGAAGCTGATATGAAATGAACACCTTGAATTATTACTGCGTGGAAACCTGTTTTGTCTACTTCAATATCTGCACGTTCCAATTTCGGTAGCTTATCAACGCGAAAAACCACATAAGCTCCAATCTCTCTGACCATCCAAAGAGCATTCGTATGTTTTCTGATTTGGCTTCTAGCTTCAGCGATTTCTGATGCTAAATCAGAAATATCACTCAACGATTTTACGACTAGCACATACCGAGCAAAGGCCTTCTTTTTCATCAAAAGCAATTCAATTGGCGCTAAAACACCTAAGGAACTGGTGTAGTAGTCTGGTATCAATAAGTTTTCAATACTATCCACAACAGTAAACAGAACCTACCTTGAAACATAACGCCGCCAGCAGCGGCAGAGTGAAACGAGGTCCAGCGACCGCAGGGAGCGTTGCTGGCTGGCCTTGTTATATGCGGTTGGCAACTAAAAGCACCCACTATAAATTTTGACCAACGATACAGTCATAGGGTGCTTCTTATCAAAAGCCTCGTAGTACATTTGGACAAATTCTTGCTCTGGTATAACCGTTGACTTTAAGTGTGACGGAATGTTGTGTACAGCATCCATTAAGTCAGCCACGAGTTCTGATTTCGCACCATTTGAGTTATCCCAACTTAGAGATCTCGCGATCAGCGTTGCTTGATATAAGACCTCAAGGTGAGCCAGTGCTTCTGGTGAAAACTTAGTTTTCAATTGACTTCCTTTCGCATATAACGCTTTGCCAAGGGGCAAATGCGAACGTTGTTGGGCGAAGCCCAGTGAGTATTTGTCCCAGCTGCGTTGTTTGCGGCGATTTTGGGCAACTTGTTATACGTTGATTGCAACCAGTGCCCCAATTATTGCGAGACCTATACCCAAAACAGATAATTGATGCCGTCTTTGAATAGCTGCCCATCCAGAGTCAGTTAATTTCCAATGGTTTTCTTTTGATTCAAATGGCTGCTCCATATTCATCTTACCATTTTCATCTATTTTTCCGGTCGGCATATCTTCGTGAAGTATATCAACCCAGCCTCTTATTTGAGCTGTTAACAAAAATGTTTTAGTCTCTTCATCTCTGCCGATAGCTCGCTCAACTACAGGAACATTACCTGGTTTAAGGATCATTGCTACACGTTGACGAGCAACCTTTTTTAATACTCGGTGCATTTTGAATTCGTAAATGAAATCGCCGAACACTCAAATCTCCTTAAAACGTATAACGCCCCAATATGCCGCCGAAACGAGCACAGCGAGTTGAGGTCGGAATAATTGGTTTGTTATAACCCATTTTTACGCTTACGCCTAAACCAGTAAATACATTCGTACAATGCTAAAACGGTTGTGCCAATGAGAATTACATTAGCCATTTCCAGTAATTCTGGCCTTCCACATGCGCCACCTGGTCCGGCAATACCTTCCATGAAAAGCACATACATAACTACGGGAACGTAACCAAAAGATAGCCCCAACAATGCAGGCACCCAGAGTCTAGTTTTTTGACTGAGAAAACGGAAGGTTAACGCTGATATGAATAGAACAAAACTCACCCCTACTCTTTCAGCGAAAATCAACTCATGACTATCGCTCAGTCCTTCAGGAGGGGCAAAACAAGCAAAAGATGCTGATGCGAATAAGGCTAAAAACAGAGTAAGTAAAATATTCAAATGTACTATCCTGAATGGGTTACAACGCTCGCCACAAACGCGAGCAACGTGTTGCGAGTCGAGCCGCGAAGCGGCGTTTTGATGGCGTTTGTTAGGCATACTTATCGCTACCTTCCCAAGATACTTGAACCGAATACCCGTGAAAGTGAAGGATGATTCCTTCCCCCATTTCTGATCCATTGCTAAATGTTTGCTCACTGTTTTCGAAATCTATATCGCCACTGTAGTCGCATGGCCCGAAGGAATAACCACTGGAATTAAGCTCATCTACCAGCGCCCCCACTCGCTCGGTTAAAAAGCGCGCTAAATGCTCCCGACCATGAATCTTTTCACGTTCAAAATCTTTTCGGAGTTTATGATTTAACTCTTCCTGAATTTTGAGCATTTCAGAATAATGCTCATTACTGGCAATATCTCTCATTCTTTCCCTGTATGCCTAACGACAAGCATCAGGTGAGCCGCTTTTGGGCGTCACTTGGATGCGCTGGTTAGGTGTTTTTAAATGTTTCAATATATTCATTTGCCAACTTATACAAGGAGCGGCCTGCGTAATTGAAACCACCTTCGTCGCCTTCCGCAATTCTTGCATCTGAAATCTCCTTGGCTTCTTTTAGGTTGGATTCAAGCAACCTTGTTAAGAGCCGTTCTACCCAAATGGTTCTTACTGCATTTGGATATTTCCCCATTAATTGCGCGTAGTAATTTTCCAATACTTCAAGATTACTACTGAACGTGTTAATAGATGATGCAACTTTAATACTTAGTGGGTCTAGCTCTTCAAATATATTTCGTATTTGCTCTGATATTTTTTCTTCTTCCCACTCATTGAGAAAAGCAGAACCACTTTGAATTTCCATGCTTGGGGCAACCCAAGCACCACAGGCTCGAAAACTTAGGGGCTGCATTTTGTTTTCTGGGAGCTTGACTACACCCCAGAAAACATCATCGAAATCATAGTGTTTAAAGCTAATCGACCAAGATAACTTTTTCGCCTTTGGAATTCCTGTAACCAAAATAGTGAAAAACGACTCTCTTTCTTTTTTAAACACAAAGCCACGACTACATTTCCATCCAAAGCGAGTTGAATACTCCCTTAATAGCTTACTCAGAAGTTTGTCAGACTCGGATTGCTTCATTTAAACACCTAACGCCAAGTTCAGTGGTGGCCGGAACGGAGCGAGCGACGAGACGGACGTCGGCTGGATCCGCTGGTTAGGTGGCAGGCTGCGTATAAAGTGGAAGCTTATCTTTGATTTCACTACGGAATGCCTCATCTGCATAGAATCGAACCCGAGTACAGGAGTCAGGCCCACGGTATGAAGAATTGCTACGGCAGTAATTAGAAGTCGGACCCCACGGTGCCGGTATCACTGCAATGCCGTGCGGCAGACCGATAAGATAATGGTCCATATAGCGGACGATGCTGGTCGGACCCAAACCAAACGACCAAAAAGCGTCCCAATATATTATGTCTACATTGTTGTACGGATCCAGCGACATCAAACTCATGCTTCCAACAAGTACCTTGAAAGGATAGTCCTTTAGTTCGTCGTCTAAGTAAACAATCGTTGGTGCGTCAGGAAGCTTTGTCACGAACGTCGGCGTCGGCGGATCGGACAACTCAGAGATCACGTGAACTGCACCGGATCGCATACTTAGATGCGCGAGACCAGATATAACCAAGGTTTCGTCACCCATCGGCAGGAGATCCACGATGTTGCCCTTCAAGATCTCGACGGAGCCATGCTTAGTAGCTAGCTCCAGGCGCCCACCAAACTCGCCACCATTAACCCACTGGTAATGCCGTGAAGCTACTTGTAATTTTCGTGGATGCTCTTGCGGCCATTCGGTAGAAACAAGGACTTCGCTTCCCCGCTTTGATACAACATACGGGTTGCTGAAGAACTGCAGCATGGGCAGCTCTTCTAGATCATATTCAGTGAGCTTGTTAGCTTGCATCACAGCTTCGATTGACCCGTTCTGCGAGTATGCCGCGACGGAGTTGACAGCAATCGACAGCAACAGCAGAACCTTCTTCATTTTCATGATGTACTGCACAGCGTTTCTCCGGCCACCTAACGCTCAAAGCAAGCGCGGCACGCGTCGCTTTGCCTTTGCTTGTTATGTGTTTTCTCAAAATATGCAATGTAAAAGTATTCCTATAGTAAATGCGATTAGTAACAGCCCAAAGAGCGAAACCAAAGAATTACCCCATAGATAGTTTTCAACTTCTTCATGCAATTCAAGCTCATACTTGGGGTGCTTTCCCGCCGAGATAAGGCGTAAAGAGTAGTAACCCACAACGTAACATAATTTATAAAAAAACATTTCAACGAAAAGCCAAAAAACACCTCTGGCTATTAATGAAATAAAGTCTTCCATGGCTCACCAAAACACATAACGCTAAGGTAATGGGCAAAGTGCGCAGCACTTTGTCCAGCCGCAGGCGACATTGACCGCCTTGTTATAACTAAAGCTTGAATGGTTGCCATTGGCCATTTTTTGACTCTCTTTCTGCGCCAACTCCCAGCGGCATTTCATAAAGCTCATTAACACTTAAATCAATTGACGCAGCTTCGCCTAGCGCAATAATTTTTGCTTGGTCAGTTTCGTGATTCTCAGCACCACAAAGAAACTGCCACATGCCATTATTTTCATCGTGAGTTACACGTAATATTGGCGCATTCAAGCTCAAAACGTGACTGCAAACTATGCAGGCTGTGTTCTTAGGATCAGAGAATTTGTAATCATCCTTTTTAAATAGCTTGCGCAGCACGGTGTTTCCTTGAGTTATAACGCTTTAAATATGGGGCGCGTGCTGTTTTCGCGTCCCAGCCCAGCTTGCTGGGCGAACATAATTTACTTGTTAGTACGATATACCGCACCAACGCCTAACGGGTCTATTTCAATCTGCGACGTAAACCTTACGTATGCTATTTTAACTACACCGTGCTTAACAAACTGGGCAACTATTTCGAAAGCTTCAGAAGCTTTCGCTTCAGTGATATTGATTGAACTTTGATATATCAGAACGATGTCGGATTGAATAGTATCTTTTAGGAGTTTACTAAACTTCCGATCGTCCAGTTCTTCACTATCATTAAAAACCCGCACCCAATTACCACAAGGTCCTATTCTGCCGTGTGATAGCTTGTGCATGAGAGTGATAATTTCTCGATTCGTCATTTATCGTACTAACGCCCCAAGCAGGGGATTTTATGAGCGTTTTTCAGCGAGTAAAATTTCCGCTGACTTGGCTTGTTAACTGCTTTTGCAAATACCATGAATTTCCTTTGTATCAACGGACTTTTGCACTTGAGACCAGTTTTGACCGTCATAATAATTAACGACTACGCCATGCTTATATACATGAATCGTAATATCGTCTGATTTATAAAAATAACCAGGAGCAGCAGTTGCTACATAGTTTTGCCAACTTGAGTTATTCAGTTGTAACCATTTATTAAGCTGAGCATATTCAACTGAATCCTTGTTGATTTTTCCGTTGCATGTAACCCAAGCATCAGGATGGTAAATGGTAAAATCTATATCTTTTGAGCGGTCAAACCACAAAAGCAATGCACCAACTATGACCACTCCTCCAATAAGAACATATGCAATTACTTTCAGAAACTTGACCATGCTAATCCATACAGTTAACGTTTGGTTAAGGGGCGGGCTTTAGCCCGTCCCAGTGAGCGAAGCGAACGGTTTGAACCAGTTGTTATACGGCACTAACCAGACCCTATTGAACTAAATTTCCTTAATATTTTTTCTCTGTTTCTTTTTTCAACTACATGCTTTGGTATGCGCGAGAGAAAATAACGGTAAAGGGTATTCTCCAAGCAAAGCTTACGCTCTAAGACACGATCACCAGAAACTTTGGCCTTCAGTACTTCAAGGTATTTTTCATTCCAGGCCCATATGTCTTGGCCGCCTATACTTACTTTGTAAAATGCCTCTTGCGGCCATGATAAATGCCCCGATAAATGACTGCACTTTGTACAGACACCACGACCATTAATATTTCCACCAATAGGCGCTATTACTAGTCGTTCACCGCCGGAGTTTTCGTCTTTTACAAATCGCTCAGGAATGACTGCATCGAAGATAACTCGCCCTTGACAGTGAGAGCACCTGCCAATGATGGTTTTTGGCCATGAATAATATTCATAGCGATAGTCGATAGGGTACCAAAAACGGTATTGCCCTCTGTGTCTTTGTAGATTTTGGTTCGACACAACATCAAGCCTGTGATGTATAACGCTCAAAGCAAGCGCGCGGTATGCGTCGCCTTGCCTTTGTTTGTTATGTGTTTTCTCAAATTACGCAATGTAAAAGTACTCCTATAGTAAATGCGATTAGTAGCAGCCCAAAGAGCGAAACCAAAGAATTTCCTCATAGATAGTTTTCAACTTCTTCATGCAATTCAAGCTCATACTTGGGGTGCTTTCCCGCCGAGATAAGGCGTAAAGAGTAGTAACCCACAACGTAACATAATTTATAAAAAAACATTTCAACGAAAAGCCAAAAAACACCTCTGGCTATTAAAGAAATAAAGTCTTCCATGGCTCACCAAAACACATAACGCCGCTGTATGGGGCATTTTTTGTGTAGTAGAGTTTTGGGGTAAAGTGGCGTAGCCACCCCAAAACGGAGCGAAGCAAAAAATGTCCCTATGACAGCTTTGTTATACGCTGATATCAGATTGATGCTCGTAGGCATAATCAAATAGTTCTTCAAGGTGTGCGATATCATAATATTCGCTGGAAAGCTCATCTAACACCTCCCGCTGTTTCTCCGTTAATCCATCTATTAGTTTTTGACGTTTTTCATCTTCTTTAGGGATGTGGTTGTTGTCAAATACTTTCAACGCCGCTTGATAATTGAAAAGTAGATTGTTTAAGCCAACATGTGAAATGGCTTGAACGGTTTCTTTTGTATACTGGCCAGAATAGTAAAAATAGTGTTCATAGCCTCCATTACATACATATACGTTAATTCGAGATATTAATAATATATAGAGTTCTGTAGGTGATAGAATTTCAAAAATATCTATATCGGGAGATTCAATTTTTTGGGCGATTCGGATATTTAGCTCAAGAATCGCCTGAGATTTATCGCCTTTTTCCTCTATAAGAATTTTAGCTAGATCCATACTCTTCCTGCGTATAACGATTGAGTTAAGCCGCTGCGCTGCGGCTGCACACCACCTATCAAGCCAGTACGAAGCGCAGTCGGCTTGAATGAATTGTTAGTTCCCACGTGAGGGCACCCGCTTGCAGCAGACAAGACTCGAATCACTTGCGGAAACCGCGATCAATACGGTCATTGGCTATGTGGTCGCGCTCGCGTCGCAGTTGGCGATCTTCCCGCTGTTTGGAATTGCGGTGTCGCTGACCACGAACCTGTGGATCGGAGCGTGGTTCACCGCCGTGAGCCTGGCGCGCGGGTACGCAATCCGGCGCTGGTTCAACGGACGGATTAAGCGGGCGGCAGCGAGGATCACTGGTGGGAACTAACGCTTTGCTAATGGGCTGCCGCAGCACAGCGTAGGCAGTCCCGTGGAGGCCATGCTTTTTGTGGCCGGAACGAAATTAAGCAACTTGTTATATTCCAATTTATGAACCTTTATGGCCATACACTATTAAATGATTGATTATTTGCCGTGATTCAGGATTACCTTGAAGCTCATTTGATAATTCATTTCCACCCCAATCCTCTGTCATGAAGTGATCATGAGCTTGCCCTGATTTTTCAGCCTGATTTGCTATCGCTTCCAATCGGCTAGCAAGCCAACGCAACTTTTCAGGTGTTCCATGTATGTACACTTGGAGTGCTTCTACATCTTTTTCAACAGTTAGCATGGTCCACCATTGGCATATAACGTTTGGTTAAGGGGCGGGCTTTAGCCCGTCCCAGTGAGCGAAGCGAACGGTTTGAACCAGTTGTTAGGTTTTGCACGCGTATCCGCCTAGCCTGGAAATTATGAATGCTACCGACTCACCGACCAACCTAGCGTCACTCGAACTCACTACATCTTCGACGGTGAAAAGGCCACAGTCTACGACGACAGGGTTAACGCCGACGACCTTACCAAAAGCACGATAACGCCAACCGCCAAGATGTTCTAAACCTACGTGCCCAGATGGATTACCGGCGAAAATAGCCTCCCATTCTTCGTTTTCACCCAAGAACGGATAGAACTCAAATTCAAACTCTTCACCGATTCGTGGGCACGCATCTTCACAGACGCTGAATTCATCCATTACATGTAGGCGCTGCCCGCAAGTTTCTATTACGGCTTCGTGATATGGACCTTCCGTTGAGATCAGGCGTGCGCGAACCATATTCAACCTAACGCACGCCTAAACGGCGAGCAACTTGTTGCGAGTCCAGCGGCCGCAGGCCGCGATGTTTTAGGCGCTTGTTAGAGCCTACCTTAACTACATTTGACATGGTAAATGATTAAAAACATTGTGTGATCAACAGTGGCTTTAGGATCGGTCATTTCTTTACCTTCAGAAATTTCACATTCAGAGTTTACCGTGCGAACAAACCGTTTTAACACTTGATTGCGATTATCTTCTGAGTAAAACGGGCTGACTGTATTCAACGCAAAGACACACAAGTAGCGAATCTTTTCCTCATTGGGCCAAGCAGGCTCTTTAAAACAAGAATACCCCACGCTCTCGTTTTCAGGCACTGTAGTTTCCTCAGCCTTTAGGCTTAAAGAAAACAGCGCTAATAAGAAAATGAGTACCTTCAATTTAACTCCAATGCTACTGATGCTCTAACGCCCGGCTCACCGAGCAAATTTTTGATGGCGGTTTTTTTGCCACGCAAAAAAGGTGACAGCGGAAATTTGTCCGGTGCAGCCGTTTGTTAAATCTTCACCGGTCATAGTATACAATTGACCAAAAGTTAAATTTCTCACCTTTAGATGCACACCATTCTGGAAATGGTTCATTTATGCCTAACTTTGAATACTCTTCCCAACACCCCAAGAGGCTGTTGTAGTATTCCAATTCATTTTGCATTTTCGACCTTATACCCTCAGTGCTTAACGTTTCGATCAAGGAATGAGCTGACTGCAAAGAATTTTTGGCGTCGTTGAAATCACCCAAGAAGAGAGATTCAGATAAATGGTGCGTCTGAAAGTCCACATCATTCAAATGAGCTTGGGCAATTCGGCTAATACAAATTTCGTCCGCAGAATCAAGTTCAAGAGCTTTTTCATAATAAGAGATATCCCCACCAATATAACCAAGCCACCTGAGAGGTGTCGGGTTATGGGGCTCATCTAAAGCCCACAGCTCTAAAACCTCCTTAAGAAACTCCACCAACGGGTGAGACAAGAGCTGATGTATTTCTCCATTCCAGAAGCCTAAGGATGACAACTCTTCTGCAATGACCCTCTGCTCTTCCAGTGATCTACTTTTCGAGCATGATACAAATTCTTTCACAGTGGTGACGGCTAGCTTTTTAAAGCCTTGCTCTTTTTGGAGGCAGTACTTGCCAAAAAGCTCATAGCCATCAAGTGAAGAGTATTTCTCCCCTACAGACCTCAACCCCTCAAAATTATCTTGATTCCAGTAGTACATATTTTTGATTTAACGCCCCAATAACCGGCAGCTGGAATGTAGCGAAGCGCAGTGTAAGCTGTCCGGCGCCGCAGGCGCGTAGTTGATTGGTTTGTTATGAATCATATGCTTGGCAAATGTACTTTAGGGCCTTTCCATGAAAATGCCTCAAGCAACTTCTGAAAGATCGAGTGTAGTGCTTCCATTGATGCTGGAGATACATCGACCTCTCCATAATGACCATCAGCCATGGTGTTCCCATACTTGGTTCCATTTAGGCAATTTAACATCAAGGCACCGTTTTCGGATTTTACGAGTTCATTGTCGATGGGCTGAAGTTCAAGGGGTTGAGGTGGCAGACCTCTTCGTCCGGCTCCGAGCCCTCGTGACCTATCTTCCATATGCTGGGAAGTATTTCTTACGCCTCGTAGGTCAGGAAAAGAGATTCCGATTTCATCGTGCAGCCCTGAGATTTCTTCAGGAACATTTGGCTGATTTTTTAGAACTATTAGAAACTTGTCGAATGAATCTAGAGCATACAAGAATGCACGAGCATGCATAAAGGCTTGATTGTGCTCAAATTCTCTGGGTAATTTGCCGGACTGCCACTGCTCTCGCTTAAATATTATTTCTGTTTGTAGATGTATTTCATCCCATACAGAATGGTCATATGGGTTTCCGTACTTTTGCTCTATTTCTCGTCGGATTTCAGATCGACGATTAGCATCTGCTTCCCATTGCTCTCTAGATGGAGGCCTTCTATCTCTTTGTAAAGTATGTAGGAACATATTAAGAGCAAGATTAGCTTCGTAAAACTGACCTTCTAAGCTACGAAGAATGCCTTCTATTTCCCAACTCCATTCTCGATCTTCGCTTTCAAGCCAAGTTCCTGGCTTCACTATTTCATAGATATACATCGATCCCTCCTGGATTCATAACATTTTATTAGTGCGCATGCGCGTTTACCTCATTAGACCAGTAAAAACGCGCACTGTTAATTACTTGTAATAAAAGGAACTTATCAGCTTTTTTTCAAATACACCATCTGGAAAAACGCGCATGCGCGTTTCCCAAACCTATTATCTCAAACCATCAAAAAATAACTTATTGATAATTAATACAATATATAATTTAACATAAGTGTAAACGCGCAAAAAAATTTACACTCTTCCTTGATTTAAGCTATTTCTAAATAATACTGTATATATAAACAGTAAAAGCAAGGATTGCTATCATGAGTATAAAAAGCCCTTTTTTAAGCGGTGTTCAAGAAGAAATGCGCATGCGTGGTTACAGTATTAGAACAGAAAAATCCTACCTGTATTGGATCAAGGCGTTCATTAACTTTCACCACAAGCGTCACCCTGAAACGATGGGAACAGAGGAGGTCGCACAATTCTTAACCTTCCTTGCCAATCAACGGAATGTGGCTATCAACACTCAAAAAATTGCACTAAACGCGTTAGCCTATTTGTACCAGAAACATTTGCATCATGAGCTTGGAAACTTAGGTTTTTGCTATGCCACAAAACAGCGTTATTTACCTACTGTGTTATCCCCTTCAGAAATCTCACTAATACTAAATGAGCTTGATGGCCGCGATAGGCTAATAATAGAACTACTCTATGGTAGTGGACTGAGAGTTTCAGAATGCCTCAGGTTACGTATCCAAGATATTGATATTGAACAAGCTTCGTTGACTGTGAGGGATGGTAAAGGTCATAAAGATAGACAAACAATCCTCAGCCATAAATGTGCCATTAAACTCGCAGCATATATTAATAAGGCAATGGAGATTCAACACAGTGACAACCAACAAGGGATCGGTCCTTCCCTACCCAATGCGTTAGAGCGTAAGTATCCAAATGCCTTTAAGCAACACGGATGGATGTTCATTTTCCCTTCAACCACAACCTGCATTAATCCTTATACAGGAACGCTTTGCAGGCATCATCTTCATCAGAGTGTTATTCGTAAAGCGCTCGGCAATGCGGTGCGTAACATCAAAATAACTAAGCGTGTTACCTGTCATACATTTAGACATAGCTTTGCAACCCATCTACTTCAATCGGGCAGTGATATCAGAAGTGTTCAGGAGCTACTTGGCCATAATGACGTTAGTACAACACAAATCTACACCCATGTGCTTGGCCAACATTACGCAGGGACAACGAGTCCATTAGATAAGTTATAAATTCTAAGTAATAAAGCAATCTCGATTGCCTCTAGTAGTGTTACTAATTTAGGTAAACTAACACTTAACTTACAGAGTGTTTGGGTTGCCCCGTAAAACACTTGGGGGTAACTGGCGTTAGCCCAAACAAATGCATAAAGACGTATTGCGGCAAGAGCACCAGAACGATAAATCCACAAAACAATCATTTGTAAAAGCCTAGTTTCATTGTGATCAATATAGAGCTCACACCTAAGCTCAGTGCATCATTTAATCGCGAATGATTTTGCATAGGTATCTGTCTGAACCTTTGATAAAATCCGGTCAACGGGTTAGCAGTCTTGGTGGACAACCGTCTAACCCGCCAGCCCTCGCAAGAGGGCGTTCCTTCTAATTCATCCTATCTAGCAGTGCCATTTCGGCTTTTCTTAGCCAGAAGATGTAGGACTTTTTGCTGTCAAATCCCATTAAGGCCCACTGCTCTTTGCACAGGTAATGGGCGCGAATGGCACGTTTACAGTTAATGGATAACTGCTCAACGAGGTGGTCAAAATGGGCGACATGGGCTGGCACGTTGAGTTCGTGCTTTAAGTTGCCGCCGCCCAGAGCTTCACCTAAACGGTCGCAGGCGCTGCGGTTTGAAAACCCCTTACCCAATTCTTGGTGCACCCAATAACGGCCCCAGCGATACAGCCCTAACCGCAACGCCTTAATGTTCATCCTCTGCTCGGGTTCATCGCTAAAGCCCATTGGCCACCTCATTTATCTTCTCAATCGAAAGCTTAAACACATCAAGGCATATCGATGTCACATCGTCATAGGGCGCAGTAGTACGGCCATTTTCCCAACGTTGATAAGTGTTGCGGCTAATGCCGTAAATCTCAGCCACTTCGTCTTGGGTCATGCCCCGTAAACGGCGCCCTACTTTCAATACATCCGCGGCGCGATTAGCCATAAATCCTCCTGCGTGAAGTCCATAACTCACTCGTTCTATTTGTTATTGTCATTGTTAGCGTCATAACCACCCCACTAACATGGGCTCGTCTGGCTCACTCGGCTCAGTGGTCGATTGGCGCATAATCTCGGGCGCCACATCATCAAACCCTAGCGTGATTAAGTGCGCGTGGTAGGCATCTAATGCCATCAACATGCCCTTATCTAAGGTGCTGTTGACGTAAGTGCGCAGCAGTAATGGCAAGGTGTGATTCAAAATTCGCTCACCCACCATGGTATCTACGCCCATGTCGGCAATAATGGTGCGGCACAGTTTTCTTAGTGCATGCGATGTAAACGCCTTAAACCGAATCGTCTCACTCCAATATTGCGCGGTGCGAATACTCACCGGCCCCACTTCGCCTGGGAATAAAAACGCCCGCTTGCCCACATGCGTGTATTGCCAATGGGCGTAATGGGTTATCAGCTTCTTGGCTGTGGGCGTCATGGGCAGTCGGTGCTCTTGGCGGTTCTTGGCATTCTCGGCGGGAATAAACCAGTAATCGCCGGCGAAGTGGTCCCAACGTGCCAAGCGGGTTTCACCTATGCGGGTACCGAACATCAGCATTAACACAAACAACATGGCCACTGGTCTTGCTGCATTCCGTAGGGCGCTAAATAACGGGCCCACGTCCGACTCGCTTAATTGCGTGCCCACCAAAGGGGGCATATTCAAGCTCATTTGCACCCGATACCCCGCCAAGCTATTGGTGTCTAACACCCGTAAATCCGCCGCAACCGATAGCGCTCGTTTCAACACTTTTACCGCGGCTTTGATGTAATTGGCCGAGTAGCCTTGCGCCAACATGGGTTTGACTAAATAACTGTCCACTGCAATAAAGTTCAGTTCATTGAGTGGTAACTCAGCAAAGCAGCCACTGAGATGTTTACTCACTAACGATTTACAGTTACTGCGCCAGCTGTTGCTTAAGGTGCGGTTGCACTCCACATGGGTGACAAACCACGCCAGCAATTGCGCGACGGTGGCAAACTCGTTGCTGATTACCACTTGGCCCATGCTGCGTTTGGCGAGCAAACTGGGTAACTCGGTTAAAAAGGTCTTCAAGCACATCACGGGCCACACGCCCTGCTTTTGCCACACGGTTTTGCCCGCTTCGTTCATCACTAAATACACCGAGGCTTGGCGTCTATCGGTCGAGGCCCGTAACCGCACCGCCGGAAACTGCGTGTCCCGAAAGTCCCGTGTTATCCCTGCCCGCAACCAACGGCGCAATACTGCATCGTTTAACTTGCCTTGCTCCACGCCTGTTGCTGTCATCACCTGCGCCATCTAACCCTCCAACCGATATTCAAAGGTGTGATGGGTACCCGAGCGTATGCGCTTAACTCGCTGGTTCATCGGCATATCCCGAAACCGTGCACTTAACGCTGTCTCACTGTCGTGAACCCCAAAGCGGTTAAAGCTCTCTTGCTGGATTTCAAACAGGGTCCAAAACCGTTTCCCTGTGATGATGCGCATCAAGCGTTCGCGCTGGGTCAGTGGTTTAGTCGCCATCATTTGCCCCCTTAAGCCCAAGGTTGGTTCGTAAATTGGCAATAATTGATTTCGCCTTGGCCGCCTCAGTCGGCCGCGTCACCGTTTCAGGTAATGCCTTTGGCAATTCCACATCGGTCAACTCGCCACGGCTAAAGCGTCTGCATAACACTGTGTAATTGCGCTCAAAGGTCATTAACACATCCTTTTCAAGCCCAGTGGCAAACATCCAACTGCCCGTTTCGCGCACTGCTAAGCGCACCACATCATGGCTCCACGTATGCTTGTCAGGGTGATGGTAATGGCGCGTTGCTTCCTTAAACGCCGCCTCTAACTTAGGCAGCCCTAAATCACAGGCCGTGGGTTGGCACCACAAAGCAAACTGGCGCGGTGTCGGCCAAAATTGCCTATCGCCCTGCTCGCGTCTGGCGCGATTCAGCCCCGCTTGCACTTGCTCGCGGCTGGCAATGCCCTGTGCCGCCAAGGTTTTAAGCCACTCGGCTTTGTGGGTCGCTTCGTCCTCAGGCCGCGGCGCACTCACCGGAAACAACACCCGCAACTTGCTAAACACACTGTCCACAATCGCCATGTCCATTGCCGTGGGCTCTGGTTGCGTCACCCGTGCGCCCTGCCCAACCAGCGGCTGGCGGATTAAGGTTTGCAGTGATTTCATGCTCGCATTTTGGTTGGCCGTCATATCAAGGGGTCCTCTGGGTCATACACCGCGTAGCTCCAATCCACTTGCCCAACCGCGGTACCCATCGGTCTTGGCAACGGCGTTAGCCAATGGCGTTCGCGGATAAACTTGGTAATACCCAACACAAACTGGCCGTTCGCACTAAAGCCCCAACTCGTATCCAGCGCCGCAGCCTCCTTCAACCACGTCACAGCCAACACACAATCGGCATCGGTCAGCTTTTCGGCCTTCCACGCTTTCCATGCAGCCGAATCCGAGCCGCCTTTGCGATGGGCGGGATAGGCTTTGAAAAACGCATTGAAAACCGACTTAGCACTCGTTGCTGGACAAGAGTCTTTTAAAGATTCATTGATAGATTCAAGATTGATAGATTCTGGGTGAACCAGATTCACTAGGGGTGGTGAACCACGTTCACTAGCTGGTGAACCATATTCACTAGGGGGTGAATTTGCTTCACTAGGGGGTAGTGAACCACATTCACTAGGGGGCAAATCTGCGCCATTGGGGGATAGTGAATTTGCTTCACCCCCTAATACAGCGGCCTCTCCCTTACATTTTGGCGCCATCGGCTCAAAACGAATGTGGAAAATATTGGTGGAGTTACCCTTCTCACCCTTGCGATATTCGCGCCGTAAAAAGCCGTCATCCTCCAACGTTTTTACGTGGTTCATCACACTACGGCGGGTTATCTCACACTGCTCAGCAATGTTCTGATAACTCGGCCAGCATTCGCCTTGGTCATTGGCGTTATCGGCAAGCTTGATCAACACCAGCTTGCGCAGTGGATTACCCACCTTGGCCTTCATCGCTTTTACCATCAATTCCATACTCATAAGTCACCCCCAAACGGAGCAACACACAAACTCGAATTGACGCAAACTCTATGCTTCAGTAACATAATATTGCCTCACTTAGGTATTAAGCCCGCATCGGTCGCCAAAACTTCAGCGGGCTTTCTTATTTACAATCGACTTTAAACAGGACGTTTAAATGCCCCGACAGACACATGGAACCGTTATCGGCATAAGTAAAAACCGCAGCCGCATTGCCGTAGAACTTGATACCGACAACATCAGCGTTATGGATATTTACAATCCCAAATGCTTTGAAATAGACCACATCCTCTTTGGACCGCTTGATGTACTCGGTGGTTATTTCGTTTTCAACCAAACCGCTCAAGCAGAATATTTCGTTTATGTCGAAGCAACCGGCTGCGATCATGAAACGGCTCAGCGGCACCTGCTTCACACATTAAACTGAATCCCTAACCACTCGACCAAAGGTCAAAATTTGACCACAACGCCGTATTTCAGTAACATGCAATTGCCTACCTCTCTGGCATTAAGCCCGCATCGGTCGCCAAAACTTCAGCGGGCTTTCTTATGTCTACAGCAACGGGTCAACTGCAATGCGCCCCGTTGCCCTCCGCTCGCTCGCCTTCACTGCCAAGCAAGTAAACCTTGTGCGCCAAGTTACTGCGCAACTGGCTAAAAAAATCACGCCGTTTAATGTGCACGTTGCGGCTTTTCGCTATGGCACTCACATTAGCTGCACTCATATCAGCCCCGCCCACATCAGCCGCGCCTACATCCGCTGCCAATAGCGCAATAGAACGTTCCGCGCGTTGTTCTTCCATCAACAGATAATTCATAATCCAATCGATGCTCACCGTCGGCAGCAACAACTGCTTGCTACTGCCCAGCAACGCCTTATCCACGATGTCGGTCGCGATAACCGCCAAACGCTCGGGGCGACTATGCTGCAATTCATCGCAGTTCCTTAACACCTCAACCATTCGGCCCACCTGCGTTCGCCTAAACAACTCCGCCGTGGTCTGCCCATGAAAACAGGCAATGTCTTTGCCCATGTTCACGCCACTTAACGCTGCCCGTTCAGAGGTTGCCGCGCTAGGATCTTTGGCGTTAGGCTCAGTGCGATTAGGCATGTTCGACTTAGATTTAAGCGCCATCGCCTTAAGCATTAACTGCCTTGCTTGCATCATGAGTAACGTCACTTGCGCGGTTTCCATTTCGGTAAGCGCGGCCACGGTGGGCCCATCATCACGGCTAACTTGCCCATGCACCGAACACGCGGCGCCGCCCTCCAAACAACAAATCAAACATTCAGGATCAAACATCGTTATCCTCCTCACTTCATGATCTTAGGTATCAAGCCCGCATCGGTCGCCAAACTGTGGCGGGCAATTTGATAACGGCGTTTTTTACGCGCCCAGTTATCACTTAACTGATTTGTGAACATGCCATTCACTCCTTCTCTTATTTCAACAAGTCATTTCAACAACTCATTTCAACAACTGCCACTTATGCCCATTAGCACACACGGCGCGTTTTGAGCCCGACTTGGTTTGCTTTAAAGCCAAACCGCACTGGCCACACGGCACATCAGCCACCCGCTTAAGCATCACCGCATTAATCTGTGCGCTGTGATTCGCTCGTTTGGGCCGATAACCTAACGCCCGCGCCACTTTTACATACTCTTTCGCAATCCATTTGCCATCGGGTTCTAAATGCAAACCGTCGCCGATCATGTCGCCCAAGCGGATCAACTGCTGATGCAGCTCAGTCTTAGCGCGGGCAATAACATTGATGTTAAGGTTCGATTGCGGCATCGCGGTCACTTCTCGGCCGCGTATTGCGCCGCCTTGCCGCCATGACTCGCTAAATACGGATACGCCAGCTCTAACGCCGCCATGCTGGCTTGCGTGGTTGCCGCCGACTCTTTTAACTCGCGGTGCGCCGCCACTAACTGCTCGCGCTTGGGTTCACAGCCCAAGTGGATCACCGCCACTTGCGCCTCGGCGTTCTCTTTGGTTAACGATGCCGCCATATCGGCCACATGCAACACATGACCATCATTCATGCGATCAGCAATCACCGTCACCCCAGTGCAACCAAACACATCGTTGAGATACTGCACCCGCAAATGCTCAGGCAGTGCCGCCACCAGTGCTTGTTCAACATGAAACAAGCGATCCGCCTGTGGATGTTGGCCCTCGTACTGGCCGAGCCAACGGAACAGCTTTTGGGCATTAATCCGCGCATCGTTGTGCACGTCTTGACTGCTCGCAAAGCTAATGCCCTCCGCCACTAACACTTCACTCAGCCCAAGGCGCTCAACCGCCGCAACAAAATCTATCGCCAGCGCAAAGCGTGTCATCTTGGGCAATTCCAACACCCGATGAATCGTTTTCATCAACAAATTCAAACGGCTATCTTTTTTACGTGAATTGGTTTTCATGCTAATAAGCCTCTCTCTGTTAACGTGTTATAACGGTTCGGTATTAAGCGGCATGCTCAGAACTCACTAACGGCGACTCAGTCGCCTTGAGTTCACCACCAGTTAACCGTTCGATTTGATAAGCGCGGAGTTCGGGAACGTCTTCCCCCCACTGGCTAATTGCCGATTTAGTAACACTCAAAGCCTCAGCCAGTTTTAGCTTGTTTCCAAAATGCGAGATCGCATCTTTCGTTTTCATAGACAAACTCCGACAAGTAATTTTAACCGAGGTTAAGAAAACTCAACTCAAATGTCAACAAAAGAAAAGGTAACTTGACTTACGTTAAGTTAAGATAGCTTTACTATGATGAATGAACGCATTAAACAAAGACGCAAAGAGCTAGGTTTTACACAGCCAGCCATTGCAAAAAAAATAGGCTTAACTAAAGCCACAGTATCGCTTTGGGAATCAGGCTCTACCTCTCCCAAAGGCGAGAACCTGCATGCCTTAGCGAAAGCCTTAAGTTGCTCACCCGAATATCTTCTCTTTGGAAATAAAGAAACTAAACCGGAATCCAACGCTGAATGGGCTGGCGGTTTTGAGATATGGGACAGTGATACCCCATTAGGGGAAGATGAAGTTGAAATACCGTTTTACATGGAAGTAGAGCTAGCCGCAGGGGATGGCATTCTCGATAGCCGCGAATTTAAAGGGCCAAAACTGCGCTTTACTAAGAGCACTCTTAAACGTCAAGGTGTGAATAGTGACTATGCAGCATGTGTCAAAGTGAATGGCAACAGCATGGAGCCCATATTACCCCACGGCTCAACAGTCGGCGTCGATACCTCGGCCACCGATGTGATCGACGGCAAAATGTACGCCGTGAACCACGATGGCATGCTGCGCATCAAAGTACTGTATAAATTACCCGGTGGTGGTTTACGCCTACGCAGCTACAACACTGACGAATATCCTGATGAACGCCTCGATACTGACCAAGTCAAACAGATCAAAGTGATCGGAAAAGTATTTTGGTATTCAGTTTTAATTTAAAATAAACTATCAAATAAATTAAGCCAGAACTAGCAACATCTGGCTTAAAATTAAAATACACAAGTAAAACTCGTAAATCATTAGTTGTTCATTGATCTATTTATCAGCCTTCAGCAACAACCTCATTATCAGCCTCTGCGATAACCTCATTAATAATAAGACAAAGCCTAGGTTCCCAGTCTCCATTAGATACTGATGTAGAAACTTTTAAATGTTTTTTATGTATTCTTAATTGAGATTTAATCGTGCTAATCCATTGAGGATTATTATTTTGAGTTTCCACTATCTGCTCAAAAGAAAAAAGCATAGTAGAAACAAACCAGCAGTACTTTGCATATTCAACACAATGTGAATTAGGGATTTCCATACCATATGAAAAATTTGGATTCGCCATACACAATGATAAATATTGATTATATAAATTATATGCAGTTGCATTTCTAGTTTCTTTTATATTTGATAGAAGTTGATTATATGCAACATGTGCCGCATAAAATGCGATCAAAACAGCCCCTATTGTCGCTATATTCGCTGCAATATCTAGCCACTTACTCCACATAGTAATATCTAAAAACACAGACCATCCTGTATGAAAACACGTAACATCAGACTTTTCCAAGTTGAACCCCTATCGCAAAGCAGTTAAAATTATTAGTTTACTTTCGATAATCTGACATTTTAAAACCTATAGGCACAGGTTTAAAATCAGAATTATCATCAGTCATCACGCCATTTTTTTGAAATTTTCGCAAGGATTTAAAATCGACTTCAGATATAAGGAACGTGTCGGACAATCCACCTTTCACACGTACCAAATCGCGTTTATAGTCAACGCGAAATGGTGCTCTAACTCGACTATCTCCATACTCCCTATTATTTACTTGTATTACAAAAGAGTGAATGTCATGTGCTGCACCTTCAACTAAATAACTAAATGTTTTCACATCTTGATTCCACTCCAGCACAAATAAGCAATCAACCTCACCCTGAAATCTAACTCTATTCCTTGGATTCGTCAAATCACTGCAAATTAAAACTCCGAAATTAAAATCACCATGTCTATATATTGGCAACAAGTCTAATTCATTATTAGGCGTAAAGAGCTTTAAACGTTTTATTTCCAACCTGTTTTTTTCACAATGTGAAGGGAGAATCTTTGGTTGCATAAATAAAAAATTGCTATTATACCCAGGCCAATTAGTAACCAATGAGACTAAGCAATCATTCCTAATTATATTTTTACCTTTACTATGCTTATAATACTCAATACCTGCTATTAATGATATTTTCTGCTTCGCCATTTTTGAAGCAATATTTACAGCCCAACGTCGAGGCAATGAACATTCAGGAAAAACTATATAATCAGACTTAGGACTCGATTTTAATATATCATTAATTAATCTATTAATTTTTTCGTACCTATCCAAACTCTCATCAGGTATTTCATTTAAAGCGCTATCATATTGAACTTGAGTTGTCTCGAAATTAGTTAGAGCTACATATATTTTAGAACTAACTGGCTTAGGCACATTAATCCAGCAACCATCTAAAGCTGAATACTTCCTGCTAATATTATATTGATTTGTCTTTGCACCTCTAAGTCCAAATAAAACATCTTTGAAAAAAACACTATCATCAAGTACCTTTGGACATATTAATGCGATCTCCTGAACACTCAAAGGTCTTGTAGAAAACGCTAGAGCAGGCCAGTATGGCTTCTTTAAATTAGCATCAGTTGCGAACTGATGTATGGAATCAAGCCTAAGGACTGCTCTAACACTTCTAGCCCTAGGAGTTAGAATCGCTTTAGAATCAGTTGCTTGCGAATAGTACCAATAATCTTTATATGAACGAACGCCGAAATCTGCTAACAATAATTCATTGCTAATTGCTTTTAATTGAGATTTAGTTTTTTTATAAATATCATTTTTTGAAATACCAGATAACTTTACAATAAGTTTCCTCAAGCTTTCCCACTTAATAAAATCTTTTTTTGTGGAAGCTTTCAAGGCTGCCTCTGATAACTTCTCAAATAAATACACATGAAAATTTTCCATGCTAACTCTATTTAACTTCGACCTTACTGTCGTTTTACCAATCAAGTCTAAACATACTTGTAACTTATCAATAAATTTATTTGCATAAATAAAATCATAATTTGATATCATTACTTGGAATACTCTATGTAGATACCCAAACATATCAAACAGACCTTTAGGTGTTAACAGATAGCGTTCAACAAGACCATAAAACTCATTTCTAACTACAATCCAATTCGCGCTAGATAAATCTTCAGAGTAACTTTCAATATCCCTCAATAAAAGTGATAAGCCAAGACGCCGAATAGAAACGACATCAGCCTTCCTAAGTGCATCTGGAATCAAAGAAGCATCTGGCGATGCTAACAATGTTTTGTCAGCCATTACCACAGAATCTCTAGGCACCTCTGGCAACATTCGATATTCACTAGATTGAGCTCTAATTTGACTTGAAATTTGATTAATAAAGTCCAATCCGTGCTTACTAGAAAGACTAAATATTTTTTGTTTACTAGCCGTAAATTTTAAGTCACTATCTTGTGCATACACAAATCTAAGTCGTAAATCTGGTTGTTCGCCTTTTACTCTATTAATTTTCAAACACTCAACATGCTTCGACATATGAGATAAAATTGAGTCACCAGTTAACTCTTCATCCGGCGTTTTGAACACCAAGAAAATATCGTCTACATATCGACCATAATATTCAGGTTCTAAGCCTTCTGATATCTGCTTATCTAGCTCATACAATAAAACATTCGATATGATTTTTGATATAGAAGATCCTACTGGCAATGCCCCATCCGTGCGCTGTTCATAGTCAGGAGTGGTTAAATACCAGTTATTAATCGATTCTAATATAAGGCGAGTAAATTTCCTTTCATCACTACTGAGTGATAAACCAAGTTTCCTAAGGAATGAAGGTCTTAGTAAAAAATTAGGTGATGCATTATGATAGAACCCAGCTAAATCCATAGTGATTGCAGTCACATCATGCCCTTCACTTATAAGTTTCTTCATAGCATCCAGCCCATTTCCCCTCCAATTTTTATAAGCAGAAAAATAAGGCGAAAATAATCCTGATGCGTCTAAGTTTAATTGGTCTTGTAAAGAATCTGAATCAGGTACTAAACCACTCCTACGTCTTAGCCTATTTCCATAAGATAACTCCTTATCTAATTTAGCTTCGAACAAATGACCAACTTTCAGTATCCACAATGCAGATAATATTTGATATTCAACAGACGGACACAATATCTGTCTATACTTTACATTTAATCGTTTATTTGAATTTTCTTTAAAACGTTGTTTCCAATCAGTAATTGGATCTACAGAACGGTAATGAACATTTACTTTGTTGTTCCAATTATTATCATCTAATTCTTTGGGGACATAACGGAAATCACCAATAAACTTGATATCTTCCCACCACGAATCTGAATCACTTCCATTTATTATTTTAGAATGTAGATTTAAAATTTTTGTCTTAATGTTTTTTTTCAAACTCAGAGAAAGCAATAGCATTTGGATAAAAACTATCATAGAAAGCCTCCGCCTTTGCTTTTCTATAGGCCAAATATACATCGGCTAAAGATATATAGTCCCTACTAAACATTTTTTTATCCATAAAATACCTTAAGACTTACTCAACAATCTAAACAAGTGGCTCTATATTAACATTTTTATGTTAAATATTCGCTTAAATGTTGTCTTACAAACAAAAAATCACATCTTTTAATAAACTAAAACAAAAATGAAAGTGTTCTAAATATGCATTAACTCTAATTTTCCCTAGTTAAAGAAGCATCTTTTAACCTGATAAAGGCTAGCAAACTCTCCCGCTATCAAAACCTCTCTACCACCAGAATAAAATCCATAAAATCATATTGTTATATCATTTATTAAGTATTTTGAAGTACAAAAGCACATAACCAACATGACTAAAGTCAAGTTTATTAAACCAAAGCTATTGACTAGAAAGTCAAGTTATCTTAACTTTGTAGCATACCCACTACCGAGGACAAGGAAATGATTCTAGCGAAAGTTCACACCACACCTAAGCAACGCGATGAGTTTCGTCTACTGGTTGCAATACGTTTTGCCTGCTTGATGGCGCTGGCCAAGGGCCACACCGACCCGATGGATTGCCCACGTGTACAAGCCCGCTGCGCCGAACTGGTCAAGCATTTTGCCTATCACCACCCCAGTGCCGCCTTTTACCGCCAGTTTATTCGTCACACAGGTGAACTAGGGCTCAACTTCTGCCTGCGCTTTACTGAGCCCCTACAAGGTTTGTACGGCAAGGTGATGGTGTGGCGCAACGACTCGCAAGCCGTCACTAATGTGCATCCGCTGCACACCATGACGACAGCCACGCCAGTCGGCCACTAAGCAGTAGCCGCAGAGCCTCCGCGAACATTCACGATTTAGCTATCTAGGCAAAACAGCCAAGGCAAAGCAACCAAGGGGTGATGGTCCATATCCCTGTAACGATAACGGCGACAGTTTCACCTTGTTGGAGGCATTTATGTTTTTTGTTTACGGCGTGTCCATGACCTTAGCGAAAAAACAAGCGGCCAAGAAGTGCAGCACCTCAGTCGGTGCGCACCCTAACCGCCGTCAACTGAGCCCCGACGAGTACCAAGCTAAGTTGGATGATATGGCGCAGCACTTGTTTGACACCATGAAGCCACAACGCCTGTCGCATTCGTTATCGACGCCCGCGCTGTGCCAGCAATATATCGTGTTAGCAATGACCCAAGAAGCCCACCGCGATGTGCATATTCGCTATCACAAGCTGTCGGACAAGGTGAACCCCAAAACCAAGAAACCCATCATCAATCTGGTGGTGTTTAACGGCGAAACCGCAGCTTAGCCCTGCGGTGTGTGATGACGAGAGAGGGAAAGCAGCATGTTAATTGATGACAAACCGCTACACAGCGATATCAAAATCGGCGTTGGCCATATCGTCGCGTTTAAGGAAGGTTGGATGTTGCCCGGTGGCAAGTTTACCACCGACCGCACTGTCGCCATTCGTGCCGCCAAAGGTTTGCACCGTTTCTTGGTTAGAAGATAAGGAAATCAACATGAGCCAACACATCGAGATCCCCGCATTCTTGCTTGAAATGTCTCAGCAAATGCACCAGCAAGATAATCGCATAACTGCGGAGCCAATCTGGCAGGTGCGCTGCAAGCGCTACTTAGTGACTCAAGAAGGCTACAACGATCATCACTGGGAGATTTTTTACGGTGAAGACGGCGATTATTCAACACTCTATCGCTCTGATGATGGCGATAAAAGCAACCTTGCTGAATGGTTGCTAGAGCATGATGCCGAATGGTGCAAAACGTGGTTATTCGAGAACGACAAGATCGAATCTTATCACGATGAAATCGAATCATTTGCCGACGTATTCACTCAAGCGTTTATCGAAGATTTTGATGTTGATTCAGATCATTACGATTTGCCATCAAACCTCACCAAACTTCACTTTCAAGAAATTGAAGAGGTCATTAAATCCTGCCTCACCGAAGCTGATGCGAATTGGTTTATCAGGCGTAAACAGCATGATTACCCACATTTATATACCTATGTCGCGTCAATGTATTTGTGTCCTCAAATGATTGAGCTACGCAACTGGATCCTGTCACTAACTAAGGCAGAGGTGGCAGCATGAACCCATTATTCTACCTGCGTGATTCGCGCGACAATGTTGGCAGTACTTGCATGTTTTGGGCAGACCGTGGCGGCTACACCAGCAACTTAGAACTAGCTGAGGTTTTTACCCTTGAAGAAGCACAGCGCCAATTTAATAGCCGTCACACTGACGTTCCACTTAGCAAGGAGCTTGTCGATGAGCAATCAACCGTGCGCGTGGATCACCAGTATCTTGGCGATGAGGGTGAAAAGTCAGGCTGTGATGAATACGTTATTCGCATTGGGGATCGCACTGATGGCAACGATGTTTATTGGCTAACAGTCGATTTTAGCTCTGTAAGTTACAAGGCATCTGCCGTATTTGCATACCAAGTTGCGCTAGTCAGAGTAAACGAACTCAAGACACAAGGTATCGTTGCCACTATCTATGCCAAAACCGACATAGACGCCATCGCACGCCGCACTTTCCAAGCCGCTAACATCAACGAGCGCAGCATGATCACTGCTGCTGGCATTCGTAAACCCAAGCGACCACGCACCCGCCGCACCACAGGTAAAACGCGTGGCAATTGCCCACATTGTGGCTGCATTACTTGGGGATTAAATCCTTACGAAGCCTATAGCTGTGCTGATCAATATAGCGAACGCATGGAGCTTGATTTCACGGTATCCATAAGCTGCGAAGAATTGAAGGCAAGGAGAAAGGCTGCATGAACCACTTACTCCCAGGCTTTGAATCACAAGAGCGCGTTGCGTTATTGCTATCGCTTACCCGCATTAGTTCGCCCGAGGTGATTGCCGCGTTAACGCTGCATTACACCAGCGCCCTACCCGCCGAACGCGCGGCCGCTCGCCACGGTATTGAACTGTCGAACTTTATGCGCGGGCAAAAGAAGCTAGAGCAAATCGCCGCCACGGTCGAGGCCATTAAAGCCATCGACTGGGCCAAGCTGCAATTAACTCATTTGCAATCAAGCGCTTTGCTAACAACTCCTTTGCAACCGAAGCAGGTGGCCTAAATGACTCAATCAGCGGCGTTTCGCCATCTGCTAAATCATTATCGCAGCCATAAGTTAAGCCTGTTACTCAAAGCAACAACGGGCGACAGCATCAAAATCGCACTGGCACTGGGCGTATTAGATTGCCTGTACTGGCAAGCATTGGGCTACGGCTTAACCAACTTAGCCAAGGGCATTAGCCGCACCATAGTGTATTCGTACCGATATCACCCAATGCGTCTGCCCTGCCATCCGCCAGTCAGCCAAACAAGCGACAACCAAAACAAGGAGGCGGCATGAATACGTTCAGCACTAAAGCGGGCGTGGTCACGCTATCTAAGCCCTACTTCACCTTGATGTGCGATCAGCAACAAATCGAAGTGAAGTACACCCCCAACAACTATCACGGCTGGGGCATTTGTAAGTCTTTTAACGCCATCGAGTGCAGCGACTTCGGCCAAGCCGACGCCGAAGTATTTGCACTCAACGCAGAATCAAAACTCAGGATAAAAGGAGAAGCAGCATGAAGTCGATACAAGCAGCAACTGTAGAACGTGAAGAAGGTTATTGGACCCATCCCGATTTGCCCGAGTGGGATGAAGGTGTGACCCGTGTGGAGTGTGAAGCATGGGCTGCACGCCAAGGCGGCGAGTTTGTGGCGATTTGGTTTGAACTCGATGCGCCTGAAAACCTCATCGAGCGTTACTTTGACGAGGGCGATAACGATATCAGCGATTGGAACCCCGTTTGCGACAAGGCCGGCTCATTCTTGCTGAGTATTCACGACACCGAAGATGGCCCCGTCGCGCTGTTCTTTGCACCGAAAAATAAGGAAGCAGCATGAAGCAGCTTTCACTATCTGAACGGCTAAAGCAGTTCGCTACAGATCAAGACGACTTATCTCGTCGTGGTGAAAAGGCTCTTGCGGCTGAGGCAGCGCAAGAAATTGACACTCTAACAGCTGAGCACGACCAGCTGGCGATGCAGGTGGATAAGCTCAAAACTTTCATATCTACACAAGCACTGCCAAACCTATTTGTATTAAGTAATGACTATCCACAGTGCCTAGGAATCGAGAGTGCAATAACTGATGCGAACGAGCTTCTAAAAATTTGCGGCCAAGAAAAAAGCGTTCCAAATGGTGGTAAACAATGAAGAAGATGGCAAAGCCTGCAGGGCTAATAGTTTCATGTCCACACTGTGGCGGTGAAAATACGATTTACGCATCAGATCTATGCGAAAACGAATTTGTCTGTTCATGGGCGCATTGCGAAAAGGAGTTTGCAACGTGTGGCGAGGATGATTTTCATCGTTATATTGAGGATGGTAAGCAATGAGCTGGTCAAATTGTGGTGAGGATAGTAACGGCAGACCCATTGGTTATGCCTTCGAAGCAACCTGTGATCATCCGGGTTGCCACAAACAAATCGACCGCGGCCTTTCTTATGCGTGTGGTGGTATGCATGGCGAAGATGAGATCAGCTGCGAGGGTTATTTCTGTGAAGCGCATAGACCAACCTTTGTCGAACATTGCGGCAGTACCCATCAGATTTGCAGTCAATGCACCAAAGCATTAATCGACTCAGGTGAATGGCAAGAAGATGAGGATGAAGGTTGTTTAAAGCAAGTAAGGCACGATGATGAACACTGCAACAATGCTGGCGCTGACTTAATCAGGAGTCCGATATGATCGAGCAATATATTACCCTTGAAGATTGGGCGAAAATGCATATCGCCTTCTCTGTATCAAAAGCGACTTTGCAGGCTTGGGCAAAGTCAGGGTCCATTGTCCCAAGACCAATTAAGCTCGGTAGACGCTGGGCGGTTAAATCCAATGCGATTTACGTAGACCCGACTCAGGTTGTGGTCAGTGATATAAGCGACCCTGTTATCAGGAGAATCCTCAATGGCGGCTAGACCACGTAAGTTCGACCTAGGTGTAGAAAACCTTTATTGCCGGCAAGACGCTCGCAATGGTGAAGTTTATTACCAGTACAGAGATCCCCGCAATGGGGCCTTTAGAGGGCTAGGTAAAGATAGAACCATCGCAAAGGAACGAGCAAACGCATTAAATCTGTTAATTGCTCAACAACTTGCAAGTGCGTTTATCGATAACTATAACACTAGGCCGGAACGTGTGGCACAACATGGCATTGCCTTTAAAAAGTGGGTTGAAAAATATATTGCTATCCAGGGCGATAGATTAAATAACGGCGAGATCAGACTCAACACGTTTAAAACCCGTAAGTCTCAGGCGACGATTGCTATAAAAGCGATGGGCAATATTCCCCTCAAAGACATATCAACCAAAGACTGTTACGAGCTGATGCAGTCTTTAAGAGCGCAAGGAAAAGAAAGAACTGCGCAGGCGGTGAGATCAGTACTGATTGATATTTTCAAAGAAGCCGCTCAAGCGGGAGAAATCACCGGTGGATTTAATCCCGCATCGGCGACCAAATCCCCACGGGTAAACGTCGTTCGGGATCGGCTTGAACTAGAGGCCGTGAAACAAATCCTCACGGTTGCCGAAACCAAAGAGCCGTGGGTTAAAAATACCATTCTGCTCGCATTGGTGACTGGGCAGCGCCGCGTTGATATCGCTAACATGCAATTTAAAAAGGGCAACGATTGGGAAAGACTGTATCAAAATTGGAAAACAGGAAACCGTTCGAAGCCGCCCTACTCCTACGTTGAAGGCGAATGGTTGCATGTGTTTCAGCAGAAAACCTCAACAATGCTCAAGCTGCCGCTGGGACTTAAACTTGAGGCGTTAGATTTGAGCATTGGCAATGTTGTTTTATCGTGCCGTAGCCGCTGTGTATCTAAATACCTGATCCACCATCAACACGGTATTAGAGGTGCAACCATAGGTGGGCAAGTGTTTGTTGATACCATTACCAAACGCTTTTCTGAATGCCGCGATGAGCTTGGTCCATCGACCACGACCTTTCACGAATTGCGATCACTTTCAGAAAGACTCTATAGCGGTCAGGGAATCGACACTCAAATCTTACTTGGTCACAAAGACCCGCGAACCACTGCTGCATATCATGATATACGTGGCCAGATGTGGATAGAGCTAGTGATTTAGCACCAGAAATCACACAGCGTTTTGGAGAGGAATTTTGGAGAGATTTTGGAGAGAGGTTTTTATCTAACAATTACAATGAGTTAAATTTCAAGCAGATATTACCCATACAAACCATCAATATTCGCCGTACACTTTGATCTTTTAACATGAATACCTCATAGCTTAGTATTATCAATAAGTTATCTAATGTGCTTAAACCTAGATGTAAACTTAATATGATAAGCAGCTTAAAACATTAATTATTTACCTATAAATACAACATGTTAAACCTAGAAATACAAAATATTCTTACGCCAAACCATTATCAAAAATAAAATGCGCGCTACGATCCGAAAGTTAAGGGTGTCACCTCAGCTAAAATATTCCCCTTGAGCCATATACATACCAAGTACGCACAAAATTTAACCTAACCCGTAAAATATACGATAAACAGCACAGAAACAAATTAGCCTCCTTGCTAAGGATTTTTTATCGACTAGGTTTATATGTCAGAGTACGGTTTAAAATAAAACTGAATGTTCACCGCATACTCGCTCAAATAAAAAATACACCACAAAGTACAAGAAGAGGAAAAGTAAAATGGATTTTATTGAACGAATCGATGTTCTATCAAAACGCATCCCTCAAATTGCTAATAGCCTTCAAACTGAGGAAGCGACTAAGAATGCCTTAGTCATGCCATTTTTGCATACAGTTCTAGGATATGATGTTTTTAATCCTAGCGAAGTTGTCCCAGAATTTACGGCAGATACTATAGGTAAAAAAGGTGAGAAAGTTGACTACGCATTAATTAAGGAAGGTGAAGTGCAAATCCTTATTGAATGCAAAAAGTACAATGAAAAGCTGTCCATAAAGCATGCGTCACAACTATTTCGTTATTTTTCTGTCACCAACGCACGCTTAGCTATTCTTACAAACGGTACTGAATATCAATTTTATACCGATCTTGATGCTCCTAACAAAATGGATGAAAAACCATTTCTGATCTTAGATCTTGAAAATATTGATGAACACTTAATTCCAGAAGTTAAAAAGCTGACTAAAAACTCGTTCGACGTTAACTCAATAGTCAGCGCGGCAGGAGAACTAAAATACTTGAGTCAGATAAAACGTGTTATTAGTGAGCAATTTAAAGAACCGGAAGAAGAGTTTATTCGCTTTTTTGCCTCAAGGGCTTATGATGGGGTTCTTACACCTAAAGTAAAACATCAATTTGCTGAAATTACTCATAAAGCACTAAGACAATTTCTCAACGACAGCATTAATGAACGTTTAAAATCCGCTATTGGCAATGATAAACCAACTGATGAAAACAAAAATTTAATCGATACCCCAATACCATCCAATGATGAAAAAATTAAAGTAGTTACTACTGAAGAAGAAATTGACGGTTTCAATGTGATAAAAGCTATATTGAGGCAAAAAATAGAAGTTAATCGAATCATCGCAAGGGATACCCAAAGTTACTTTGGCATACTATTGGATGATAATAACCGAAAACCCTTATGCCGCTTACACTTCAATGCTAAACAAAAGTATCTAGGATTAGTGGATGAAAATAAAAATGAAACTCGTTATCCTATTAACTCTGTAGATGATATTTTTAATTTCAGTGAACAACTATTATCGACAGTCGCCTATTACGAATAATACTATCAAAATATCAATTGCGCATTACTCAGCGTAAAGACTTATGCGCAATTTGATTTACTAGGAACGGCTACTCAGTTTCAACATCGGTTCTTACCCGTAAAAAACTGGCAAACCGCGGTAAACCGTTAACGGTAAGCCCAAGGTATTTATAGGTGATGATAGTGCCCACTGCGGGGGGATGTTGGCGCTCTGCGAGACTAAAACCTGTGCCAATACTAAAAATTCGGCCGTCTGGCGTTTGCACTTTTAATGCGCCCATCTGCCCTGCAAATTGACCTTTACCAGGGATATAAGCGATAACAGTAGCTTCAGCATCATAATAAGGTTTTAACTTCATCAGATGAGGATTGCGGCCACTGATATAAGTCGCAGAACTGCGATGCAGCATCAAGCCTTCGGCACCTTTTGCAACTAAGGCATCGAGTTTTTGATACAGGGCTTCAAGGCTTTCTACTTGGAACTGCACTATGACTTCAAGATAATTCGATTTGCCACTCAGTTCAGTCAGCGCAAATTGATAGCGATGCTGAAAGTCGCCACTCGCCTTGGGGACATCGAACACCATAAATCGCACTTTACGCCAATCATCATCCTTAGCCGAAGTTTGTCGAACTAAACTCGACATCGCTTCAAACTGGCCCCGCCCAAGCCATAATTCACCATCGAGAGGATAATTCGGGAAATTCGCAGTAAACCAAATGGGTGCGGCGATGGCATTTCCCTGCCGAGTGAATAATTCCTTGCCATTCCAGTAACCTCGAACCCCGTCGAGTTTCTCACTAATCAAAAAATTTTGAATATTAATATCTTGCGAAGTTCGAGTCGCATCAAACTCGGTAGCAAGTTGTATGGCAGGAGGTGAGGTGTGTGCGTTAACCGAAAGAGTTAAACCGCAAATTATAAGCAAGCTGAGCTTAAAAATACTAAAACGGATGAAATGATTAAATGTTAAATTTCGTAACGGGTTTGTATGAGTCATTCCCTTGCCCACGCTGCAATATATCCTTCATCAAGCTTAGGCCGCACGGCTAAAGTTGCACTAAAATAACCGCAAAAGTCACTAACTCCCTAAGTTAACAACGAATGTTGATGATCAAATTTGCTCAGTTAATTGTTTATGCACTTTTCATCTCAGGCTATACTGCGGCCAAATTTATGACTCAGTCAAATGTTAACAAAGACAACAGTAGGGTTTATTCCCCCCTGTTTTGAATGAGCAGAACCTCAGCGCTTTGTCGCTAACGTCAATTGGAAACACTATGAAACCAGCCAATAATCACGGTATTAAGCGCATATTCAGAGCGACGGGATTTTCGATGAAGGGCCTAAAGGCCGCTTGGATCCACGAAGCCGCCTTCAGACAGGAATTAATCTTAACGATAGTCATGTTACCCGTAGCCTTATGGGTTGATATCAGCACTATTGAACGCCTTATGCTGATTTTCACGTTGTTTATCGTGTTGATTGTTGAGCTATTAAACTCGGCGATTGAAGCTGTGGTTGACCGTGTCGGCAGTGAAATACACCCGTTAAGTGGCCAAGCCAAGGACATTGCCTCGGCTGCCGTCTTTATGAGTCTTGCGCTTTGTGGATTAACTTGGCTGGTTGTATTAACGCCGCTAGTGCTTTAATTCTTAGTTTCTAAACCGTCGCATGAACAACCATTGAGCCATCGTCCCTTAAAAAGTCGATGGCTTGTTTGATCTGGGCTAAGCGGTCATTCTCAGCCCAATACGCAAGATACACATTTCGTGAAATGGCATTCGCGCCGCTGACGAGATGCAATTCGCCGCCGCGCAATGCATGTTGCACTAGATGCTCAGGTAAAAATGCGCAGCCGCCATTATTCAAGATGAAATCTAACGCAATACGTGCTGAACTCGTGTGCAGCGTTGGCACTGGCAGCGAGGCATATTCCTGTGCGTGAACAATATTGAACGCCGTACCCCAATCGACTTTTACATATTGCCCCGGCACAACCGCTTTTACCGTTTGACCTTTTAAGCTCGACACCAACAACAAATTAATTTGCCCCAGTTGTACTATCTCAAATTGATCAAGCTTTGGCGGATCGAATGAAATCGCAATATCTAAGGTACGGTCCATTAGCTGACGCGTCATTGCATTCGCGGGTAGCACTTCGGTGCGCAACGCCACGCCTGGTAAACCGACATGCAATCCCTGTAAATAACCTTGCAAGTAAGCGTCCCAAATATTCGGCCCTGCACCAATGGCAAGCTGCGTTGTCTGTAACTGACTGAGGGAAACATCTTGCTTAGCCCGCTCCCATGCTGTTAACACCGCCTCGGCATGACCAAGCATACGTTCACCTGCTGGCGTGGGCTGAATATTATTACGTTGCCGTTCAAATAAGGCGACACCCAAAATGCTCTCAAGCTGTTTCACCCTAAAGCTCACAGCGCTTCGGGTGAGATAAAGATTCTCAGCCGCTTTACCAAAATGGCGAGTACGGGAGACTTCGAGAAAGGTTTTTAGTAAATCGGTATCCATAAAAATTCTTGACCAACATAGGCAAATTTTTTTGATTTATAAATCAATAATACTAGCCAATACTCCAGTTGCAAATCTTTGTATATCAAAAACTAGAGGGTATCTGCCATGTCTGAACAGTCTTTTTTTAACGCTAACAAGGGTTCTGAGACGTTTAACGGCTCAGTTGCTGCCAGTTTTGTCTCTCAAAAACGTTTCTACGACGACGCTAATTTCCCCAAAGGCTTTAAACGAAGCGGCGATTTTACCAATAAAGAAGCTGAACTCCTTGAATTGCATGGTCATGCGATGAAGAATTTAGCGGAAGGGAAAACGCTGCCTTGCACCTCTGATGAAGCCCAATTTGTGGAAGTCGCCAAAGGAAATATCGCCCCCAGTAGCTTGTTAGAGCAGATCTGGGTAAAGTATCGCAGGCTCGCCATGGGGAAACCCTTTTATGCCGTGGTTGGTACAGTGCATTTGCCTGCAACCAAGCCCGAGATAGAAATAGAGGCTGAGGCTGTATTTGATATTGAAGATGATGTTCAGGATGAACCTGAACCCGAGGATAAAGAATGAAGATTAAGGTTTGCTACTAAATGCGTGGTTGGATTTTATATAAAGAAACCGCGACTCAGCTAAAACCTGAATGGTATGAAATTGAGCGTCTACTGGCGGCAGCAAAAGCCGATAACATAGAGTTGGAAGTTTACGCACCTGATGAATTTGATCTGACTGTCACCAGAGAAGATAACAAGAGTATTTTATTGAATGGGCAAGCCGTCGAGCTGCCCGATTTTATCATTCCGCGAATGGGCTCAGGCACGACCTACTTTGCTTTAGCCATTATTCGTCACTTAGAAAGATTAGGGGTATATTGCCTCAATCCATCTAAAGCCATTGAAATCGTTAAAGACAAGTTATTCTCCCAACAATTGTTGGCCGAGAAAAATCTGCCTACGCCTAAAACCATGTTGGTTAAATTCCCCGTCGATATCGCCCTCGTAGAACGCCATCTCGGTTTTCCTGTGGTGATAAAAACACTTTCAGGCTCACAGGGCAGTGGTGTGTTTTTATCCCATAAGGCGCGTGAATTTGACGATTTAATGCAGTTGATTGAAGCGACCAATAAAAACGCTAACATCATTCTGCAAGAGTTTATCGCTAACAGTCATGGGCGCGATCTACGCGTATTCACTATTGGTGGTCGTGTGGCGGGTTGCTATGAAAGACGTGGTCAAGAAGACAGCTTCAAAGCCAATGTCAGTGCCGGTGGTTCAGCGCGTCCATTTCAGATCACTCCTGAAATTGAATGGCTTGCCACCCAAACAGCCAATATTCTCGATCTTGATGTTGCAGGTATCGATTTATTGTTTGATAACGGCCATTACAAAATTTGTGAGGCTAACTCATCTCCAGGGTTTGAGGGCTTAGAGTCCTGTTTGAATGTGGATATTGCCGCGCAAATTTTGCATTTTATTCGCATCCGTTTAGGCATGTTTAATAAAGATGAACCAAGTAGCCCAAAAATCGTAGCTGATAGCGTAGAGGCTGAGACTTCTACCCCGTCACTTCTATCGTCTGCGTCCTCTATCGAGACGAAATAGAAGCACTAGGACATATCAATATCTAGCGGGATCGTACCGCTAGATATTCTCAATATCGATGATTCTCCTCCATGTTTGTGTCTATATCCATTTGTATCTAGCCCCATCAACAACGCAACAATCCTAAAGCCGTTCAGGAAGGAAACACTTGCCCTGAGTCTTTCAATCCACAATTGATGTGATCGCTCGCCCAAATTTCATTCAACCTCACGAGAACCAGCCCTACTTTTGTTTTGAATCACAATTTTTTGAATTTTTTAAAACATTTTGTTCACATTAAAAAATTTGCTGTTAAACTCCAAATGTTGTTTTTTTATGGCACTAAATTCTGACCTTATCGCTAAACATAATAAGAATAATGCAGGAGTCACTCCTTAACATGTCGATCCGCCTATTACCCCTAATCATAGCGTCACTGCTCAGCACTCAAGTGCAAGCCGATGATTTTACTATTCAGTTAGGCGGCTTTTATTCGCAATCAGACACCAATATGGAAGTCACTAACCCTATTTCGGGTAATAATTTCACCTTAGATTATGAGTCCGATCTACAACTTGCAGAAAACGAATTTTTACCCTTTATCGAGTTAAATTATCACTTTAACGAACGGCACAATATCTACCTAGACTGGAAACAGCTTCATCGTAACGCCGAAACCCAAGCCTTAACGAAACCCTTCCAGCTCGAGATTAACGACACCATTTACGATATCAAAGCAGGCGGTAATCTAAATTCAACCTTAAACATTGATGTACTGCGCTTCGGCTATGGCTATGATGTATTTCAAGGCAGTAACTATGATGTCGGTCTATCACTTGGTTTACATACTATGTTTATCAAGACAGGTTTTGAAGGGGTGATTGGTGTTTGCGCTTCATCGGAATTACTCAATAATGTCTGCGGTAGCCAAGCAATTCCGCGCATTGTTGACGAAAATGTCACTGCGCCACTGCCCGACATTGGCATATATGGTCAGTATGAATTTGTTCCTGGTTGGCAAATCACCAGCCATGCACAGTATTTTTACATCAAACTCAATGATGTCAAAGGCGAACTGGTTGATATTAAAGTGGGGGTTAATGCACAAATCACCCCAAACTGGCGTATGAGCGTGGCCTATAACTACTATAAAGTTGACGTTGATATCGCCCAAAATTCGCCGAATAAAGATACTCAAATCGCCGATTACAACATCTATTACAATTTTATTGGCCCTATGCTTTCTATCAGCTATTCCTTTTAATTCTATAAAAATCTCTTCCCATATTGTATTAAACACCCCTTCTCGCTCAAACAGTTGCCCGAACCCTAGCCCAAATTAGTGCTAAAAAATAAGGGCGCCTACTGGACGCCCTCATGATCCAACCCATTAAACCTATTTACGGCCATCCTGCTCACGTTTGGCTTTAAAGTCTGATGATTCAAGCCAATGGGGCCAATCAGAACCATTCGCTAAGGTGGTTATCATACTGGCGATCAAGTCTAGGTCTTGACTCACGCCCTCCAACGTCCAATTTGGATCATAATCATCGGCTCCTTGGTGATATTTATGCGCAATATAGTCAGGATCTGTATCCCCAAGACTCATAAATAACAATCCTGGTACACCTTGCTGGGCCAGCGCAAAATGGTCTGATCTAAACATCAATCCATTCTGTGGTCTTGGATCCGCTTTTACCGAACGGTCTTGGGCTTTGGCAGCTTTATCTAAGTATTGCTCCAACTCAGATACCCCTTCCCCATAGCGCAAAATGTAATCCACGCCTTTATTTACATTCATGCCATCGATATTTAAAAAGGCGACGATATTTTTGGTTGGCACACTGGGATGCTGAGCAAAATGCTGTGCACCAATCAGACCCGTTTCTTCTGCAGTAAAGGCACTGAAGAGCACCGAGCGATCCAGTGGCGCCGTGCTAGCTTGCTGTTTGAAGTAACGCGCTAACGCTAAAACCCCCGCCACACCGCTGGCATTATCGACCGCACCGTTTAAAATCTCTGACTTACCGTCTTCAATCACAGTGCCAAGGTGATCCCAATGGGCATGCATCATCACCACTTCGTCGGGGCGCGTTTTACCGGGCAGTAAGGCCGCGACGTTATGGGACTCGGCGCGTTCAATTTTATTGTTTAAGGTGAGCTGCGCGCTCAGCTTAAGTGGGATAGCCTTAAAGTTTGGCTTAGCTGCTTGCCGTTTTAAGGTATCAAAATCCAATCCCGCTTTGGCAAAGATTTTTTGTGCGGCCTCGTGCTGAACCCAGCCCATCACGCCCACTTGACCTTGGTTATTATTGGCATCGACCAGAGTAAACTTAGTCCCTGTGTTGGAATTTTGCACCACTCCCCAGCCATAGGCGGCAGGCGCTGTTTCGTGAACAATAAACACGGCCTCAGCGCCTTGACGCGCCGCTTCCTCATATTTATAAGTCCAGCGACCATAATAGGTCATAGCATTGCCTTTAAATATTGTTGGATCTTGGGTCGCAAAGCCGGGGTCATTCACGAGTACGATGACCGTTTTGCCTTTTACATCTAACCCTTGATAATCATTCCAGCCATATTCGGGTGCATTGATACCATAGCCAACAAATACCACATCACTTTTATTCAAGCTGACTTTTTCGGCGATTCTTTGGGTTCTCGCGGTAAATTCACTGCCATTGGCAAATTTAAGTCCGCCGATATCAAGCTGCATGTTTTGATCGGCACTAATTTGCGCCAAAGGAACCGCCTGTAAATAGCTATCGCCAAATCCGGGTTTGAGACCCATATCTTTAAATGCTGTCACTAAATAGTCTAAAGTTAACGTTTCACCTTCAGACAAGGGCGCGCGTCCCCCAAAAGCATCGCTCGCTAAGGTTTTCACATCGGTTCGGTATTGCACGAGATCGAGACTTTTCACAAATGCCGTTTCAGCAAAGACAGGTAATGAAATAGTGGCCAACAGACTTGTGGTTATGATTAAATTTTTCACAACTTTCTCCCAAGTTATTATCATTATTTGGTTTTAAGGATAGACTTTACCATATCATCTTTAATTTATGATGGAAGTCTTAGCGCAAACGGAGTCGCTGCATCCAAGAGTAAACGGTAATCATGTCTCCATCTGACCGATATTCTTGTCGTTGACCTAAACCTGACTGCAACAGAATAAAAAATAGCGAAATTTTAAAATATCCGTGTATTTTCATTGAGTAAGGTAACAATATGTCGCTAGAGTTATTACAAGCCGCTGCACTGAACCTCAAAAAAGCAGTGCCTCTGATGCTCAAACATAAAATTCCGACCACCCCCGTTAACTATGCGCTTTGGTACACTTATGTTGGTGAACAAAATCCCGAATTAAATCAACAACTCGATACTGTTATTGCCCAATACAATACTTGCCCTCCTGTCAGTAGCGAAATCTTGTATCGCCAATATGTTGCCGACCCAGTTGAACTCGATGTCAGAGAAATGCGCCAAAATCTGGATGCTATGGTGACTGAGCTTTCCCAATCACTCAAAGATACCAATCTAGATGCCAATGACTTCCAGTCACGTATCGAAAGTAATTTTGAAAAGCTCAACCGCATCGAAGACGAAGGCTTTAGCGTCGAACAAGTACTCGATCTGGTCCGCAGCTTAGTGAAAGAGTCGGACAATATTCGCTCGAGCACAGAGTTCTTTACCGGTCAGCTGCAGAAGGCTCAAACCGAAATAGACGCACTAAAGAAAAAACTTGAACAAACAGAAAAAGACGTTCTCTACGATGCACTGACGGGCTGCTTTAATCGCCGCGCCTTTGACACTGATTTTGCAGGAATGATAGCCCAAGCCCCCTTAGGCACTTGTGTGATCTTGGCCGATATCGACCATTTTAAAGTGTTTAACGACACCTATGGCCACCAGCTCGGCGACCAAGTGTTACGCGCCGTGGCAAAACGGCTACAGGAATCCTGCCGCGATGGCACGAAACTGTATCGTTTTGGTGGTGAAGAATTTGCGATTATTGTCCCTAAAAGTCAGCTACGTATCGCAAGGCAACTGGCCGAAGCTATGCGCCGTGGACTCGAAAAACTCAGTTTAAAAGACAGACGCAAAGACGAACGCATCAATAATATCAGTGCTTCCTTTGGCGTCGCCCAATGGCAAGAAAAACAAACGGGTATGCAATTGATTGAAGCGGCAGACAAATTACTTTATGAAGCCAAACGCTTAGGACGAAATCGTGTGCTGCCTATCAGTAACTGATGGTTATAACTTAGCCTGAAGCCGATAATTCAGCTTCAGGCTAAGATGATTAACAAAAGAGCATTTTTTTGAAAGCTATATGAAGGATTTAAATTAGATTTCAGATTAATGTTTGAAACTGCGAGAAACAGTTCCAATATTCCCTTGCACGCCACTCCCTATTGAAACGGATACATTCATACCGTGTGTTTCCATCGACTCATTTTCGACAGGGATCGCCTGCACCACAAACCGCAGTTCAGCACCACCTTGAAGTGAATCGAAGGGATAACACGTAATTAACGTTAAGCGATTATCATCGGATGGCGCCATAAATTGAGTTTCTGTTTCATGTACGACCTGAGTCGCCACCACTTCATAAATAATGTGATTGCCTTTAAGCGTTTGTAACGATAATCGACGCCCCACCGCCATGCCATTAAGTATCGCAAAATGCGTGTCCCTGTGGCCGGCAATCACAGTATTGCCTTTTTGCCCCGCTGGCGCACTGGACAACACCAGACTCGGACCAAAGGCCAAATTGCGCCCAGAAGCCCCCGCAAGAACGTATAAACTGTCATTAAGCTCTGCTTCAATATTGTTGTTCGCCGCCACTTGCTCACGATGAATAGACAGCTTTGCCACGGGATAAGTATCCGCCCATGACCAAGGCTTATGGGATTGGCCATCAGCCAAGGTTTTAGTCCACGCCTGTTCAATCAAATACTGGGCAAAGTGTGCTTTAGCTTGCATATAGAGTCCCTTTCCTAACAATGTTGCGCCAATTAAAAATAATCCCACCACTAAGAATCGCTGTGTTCTGCTTTTGCTCATCGCGCTTAACTCATCGTTCACTGGTAAGTGCCACCAAGGCCGCCTTCTCTTCCCGTCTTTGTCGAACAATCGATCCAGTAAGAATCAAGGCGAGTAGCAAGGTCAGCGCACCTAATAACATATCCAAACGGCTTGACGTCGCGGTTTGCGGCAAGGCTCCAAAAGGTTGCCAACCTAAGGGCAAGTGCTGACGAACCACGGCATCACGGCTCATTGCAGTTGAATCAATTGGGGTTAAGTCCACCGCCACTAAGCTGGTATAGGCGCTGACTAAGTGATAATTCATTGATAAGGCCGTCACTTGCTGTTTGACCTTGTCATCATTCGCGCCATTTTTACTCAACTCCAATGCACCAATCTGTTTACGCGCCCACAGTAAGTCTAAACCTGCACCTTGATGGGTCATCAATCCTGCGGAGTTGTCCTGCAGCGAGAGCGACTGTTGCCAGTTTTGATGCCCTTGGCGTCCTGAAATCACTAACTCCTGTGGCTCACGGGCGCTGCGCTTTAAACTCACGAGCACTGGCTCACCGCGGTACAGATCAGCAATCGGTGATGGCCAGTAATCGGGCACACTGCCATCATCAAAACGCACTTGAATATCGGTTAACACCGGATATTGAATTTTGCTCAGTAAGGCGCTGATCTTCTCATCGACTTCATCCACTTTGCCAATATAGGTAAAAGTGCCACGACCGAGTTCAGCCGCCCTTTGCATAAAGTGAGAATTAGGCGCCGAACCTATGCCGACAGTAAATAGGCGACTCTCGCCAATTTGATAGCGGATCAAATCAAATAACGCTTGTTCATTGCCCACAGAGCCGTCGGTCATAAAGATCACTTGGCGCAAAGGCTGCGTTGCATCAAGCGATACACTGCCCAAGGATTTTGGCAAGGCAGCGTCCAGTGCTAACGCCATTTCAGTGCCACCATCGGCCTGTAAACGGCTCACAAATTGACGGGCCCGTGACAAATTCGACGAGGTCGCCGGTAATGGCACTGCTGAGAACTGAGACAAACTGGAGTTAAATTCGATAATGTTAAAACTGTCCTCCGGCTTCAGTCCTTTTAACGCGTATAACAGTGCATTTTTAGCTTGAACGATAGAATCCCCCGCCATAGAGCCCGAAGTATCAATCACTAAAATTAATTCACGGGGCAAACTCGGCTGAGTACTATTTTCAACCTTAGGAGGCAACACCATGACGAGACTGTAATTATCATCATTTACGCCGCTGGTTTTACTTGTCTCAAGTGTATCCTGAGACAGATTTTCGCCATCGAGCTTATGGGTTTTACCTTGCTGATTAAACACCCAAGCCATTGGGCTAGTGCCCTGCTGTACTCGCCATTGCAGCACAAAATCCCGATTAGCGGGCACACGTTGCGCCAGCGATACATCGACCGCGCCGCTGTTGTCTTGCTTGAGTTTGATGTCATGGTAAGGACTCTCAATGGACGCTTTATCAACCCCCTTTGAGAGTAAAACTTGAATGTCTGCCTTCAGCACAGGATCGCATCCACTGGCGCCGTCCCGCACTGGTGCCACAATCCGGTCAGCATCAAACACCTGCGAACTTGTCACTCGGCTTGATTGGCGAACCAATGCCATAGGATCATGTGAGTCGCTAGCACTTGAATCCGATGTTAATCCCGGAATATAACGGGGCGCGACCACCAGCGGAAAACGTAAACTAAACAAACCATCTTCATATTTAATGGTCTCCTGATAGCTGATTTCTACAATCAGCTCCTCTTGAGGTGCTAGGTTTGCGACTTCGGTCGTAAACATATTAGGCCGCTCTTGGCTCACTAAGCTGGCACGTTTGCCTTCAGCTTTCGCTTGCTCAAAAATCTGCTTGGCATCGGCCTTAGGATGAATTTGCCCTTCGATCACTCTCTGGCCTATATGTAATCGCAACGAATCCACCGCAGCCTCATTGGGCAGCGGGAACAAATATTGCCCATTCAACACAAATTCAGTGTTGTTGCGAAAAACCTGTTTCACGCTCACGCGATTACTTAAGCCAGAGACTTGCATCGACACTTGTGTATCGAGCGGCAAAGATGGCACCCATGCACCGCTCGGCTGGCGATAAAGCAACAGCCCCTGCGTAATATCATCGTAATTAATGATGTGTGACTCTGCCGTTCTGTGAGCACTATTTTGCCCGACCAATGCCGAAGCCATATTCTGTGGCGCAGATAATGTGCCGGTACTATTCGGCGAAGCCAATGCCACAAAGGGCAAACCCCAACACACGGCGGCACTGATCAGCAATACCGCTACCGCTTCACTCACTTCTTTTACCCTTTTCCCTGTGATCATCACAAAGGCTTCCTTTATTAACAAATATGAACTGATGTTGGTTGTCGTTAATATGAACGACGTAAAATGGACTACTTAAATTGACCGCTAGTCAGCAGCGTGCCTGGCCGTCAAGGCCAAATGAGGCTGTAGTGTTAATGTCACGCGGCGGTCGAACACATCCGATTCTCTGTCTTGGTCGGCTTGCAAAGGCGATAAAGCGCCAAAGGCTTGAGTGGTCATACGCTCGGCAGTGACGCCTTGCTTAATCAGGTAGCCACGCACCTCCAGTAGACGCTGCTCAGAAAGGGCTTGGTTGTAACTCTCATCACCACGGCGGTCGGCATAACCCTTCAGCTCAAGATTGAGTTCTGGTGACAAATTCATCACCTCAGCCACATCATCTAATTGGGGCAAAAAATGCGATTCAACCTCAGAGGAACCGGTACGAAACTGTACGCTAAGCCCCAAGGCGAGTTCACTGAGCAATTGACGTTGCGCTGACAGCAACTCATCCAGCTCTTGCTGCGCCTTGGTATATTCGCTCGCCCGTTTTTCGGCGGCTTGCTGTTTTACACTCCACTCGGATAACTGGGACTCTTGCAAATGGATCTGTCTTTGCTGAACGTGCAGTGTGTCTGTATCGCTGACCGATTTGCCAATTAAGGTGCCTGTGAACGCACCAATAATGGCCCCCACTGGACCACCGACTAACGCCCCTACTAAGGCTCCACCACCGAGGCCAATGAGGGCTTCCGGTTGTTCGTCCTCGCTTGCGTATTCGTCATCCATCGCTATACCGCTTGCATAGGCATCATTTTCTAGGGTGAGGTCTTGTCCTATCACTTTATTTTGCAGTGAAACCCGCGCCGACACACTGGCTACAGGTGCGCTTAATAAACTCAAAACCAATAGATTAATTAGTGTCTTTTTCATCATCTCATTCCTTTTTGATTATTAGCTGAGCTTGGACTCGTACCTGAAGCAATCCACTCAACACCACATCAGGTCAAACGGGTACAAAACTGAATGGGGCTATTAAACACAAGTGGAATGGCATGAGCAGGGATGGAAAATGGCAATACAACTATCAATTGTGGCAACAAAATGGCAATTGCATTTGTGGCCTTTTTTCTCGGGTAAAATCCTGTATAGTCACGAAAACTTACTCCCCCAAGTCAATAGGAATACGGCTCTATGAAGCGTATAGCCATAGTGGAAGATGAAGCGGCCATTCGCGAAAATTACAAGGACGTGCTGCAACAACACGGTTACAGCGTGCAAACCTACGCCGACAGACCATCGGCCATGCTAGCCTTTAATACCCGTTTACCAGATTTAGCCATTATCGACATCGGCTTAGGTAATGAAATTGACGGCGGCTTTATGCTATGTCAGTCATTGCGCGCCATGTCGAGCACGCTGCCGATCATCTTTTTAACCGCCCGTGACAGTGACTTTGATACTGTGTGTGGCCTGCGTTTAGGCGCCGATGATTACTTGAGTAAAGAAGTGAGTTTTCCCCATTTAACCGCACGCTTAGCCGCATTGTTTCGACGATCTGAACTTGCGGCCAGCCAAACGGCGCAGGAAAACTTGCTCGAACGTGGCCCACTGACCATTGATGCCAACCGCATGCAAGTCTATTGGAACCAGTTACCAATCGAGCTTACCGTGACCGAATTTTGGATGGTGCATGCGTTAGCCAAACATCCAGGCCATGTACGCAGTCGCCATGAATTAATGCAAGAGGCTAAAATCTTTGTCGATGACAGCACTATCACCTCCCATGTGAAACGCATTCGCAAAAAGTTTATCGCTACCGCGCCAGAGTTTGATTGTATTGATACTGTCTATGGTATGGGTTATCGCTGGGACAGCTTAGCCTGATCTATGGCTTAACCAACCTTTAAGCGCACGGCGTTGAACCAGATAACCTTGGATGAATGAACTTTTAAACCCATTAATGCTGATCCCTAACTTATGACACGTTTCCCCTTTGGTCTACGCACTAAAGTCATCGGCCTTAGCCTGTTCTTGCTCTGCCTACCTTGGTTGGGGTACCAATATGTGTGGGAAATGGAAAAGTATCTTCGCCACGGCCAAGAACGCACCTTAGAAGGCACCACTCAAGCACTGGCCACCGCGCTGCACGAGCGGCCGAAATTGTTCGATGGGCAAGCGAGTTTTTTAAAACAAGTGGAAAAAAGCCGCGATCTATACGCCTATCCACTGGCGGGGGCGATTCTACTCGACGGCAAACTCAACGAATGGCAGGAATATCAGCACAGATTTATCCAATACGGTGAGGCGCACCAAATTATGCGTGCCGATCCGAACGCTCCCCTGACCTTAAGCTTTACCCACATGGTCGGCCAATACGATGGTTATCTGTATGCTTTTTTTCAAGTCATTGATCCAACAGTGGTACTGCGGGGTAAAAATGCTCTAAGTGTTGATAGAAACGATCATCTCTCGATTGCGACACTCGCGCCCGACAATAAATTCAAACGCTATATCGTTGCCACGACTCAACCCGGCTGGATCAGCGCCTTCGAATTACCCGCTAATCCTAAGCAAACTGTGCCCGTCACACCTGAGGTGCGTATCCAAGGACAATGGGCGACGACCGATGTGGGCTACAATGTCGAGCTGCGTATTCCCTTAGACATGGTCGGCAGCAAACTCGGATTTGCCATTGCCGATGTCAACGACAGCAAATACCGTGATGTGGCTGCAGTTGTCGGCACCTCGGCTTTAGATACGGTCGACAATCTCGGCACTGTGCTGGTACCATCACCGGAAATAGAAAGTATTATCAAAGGCATGAGCCACTATAGCTCACGTATTTGGGTGGTTGATAAACACGGCCGCGTACTGGCAAAATCCGGTGACATTCGCGCTAATGACAGTGTATGGACCCGCACCTTAGAAGATGAAAAGAGCACCGCGCTGTGGGATACCTTCAAGCGTGATTATCTGCATCCGCTGTACTATAAAATTCTCACTAAACCGCCCAAAGACTTTATTGATTCCTTACAAGATTCCACCGAGCTTGACGGCAGTCATATCCAAAAAGCCCTCGCGGGTCAGCAAAGTTCGACTTGGCGGTTAACCCCAGACAACAAAGCTGTGGTACTCGCCGCCGCGAGCCCCATTTGGATTGATAACAATGTGATGGGTGCCGTCGTCGCCGAAGAAACCACCCACGGAATTCGAACTCTACGTAACCGAGCGCTGGAAAAACTCTTTAACGTGATTTTGACCATAATGAGTATGGGCACCTTGGCGCTGTTCTTCTTCGCCTCGAGTATTTCTAACCGCATCCGTAAATTGCGCGATGAAGCCGAAAACGCCATCGATAGCCAAGGCCGTGTCCGTAATCACCTCAAACCGTCGAAGGCTCGGGATGAAATTGGCGATCTGTCCCGTAGCTTCTCGAGCATAGTCGGCCGTCTCGGCCAATATACCCATTATCTGGAGAACATGTCATCGCGCCTGTCCCATGAATTACGTACGCCCGTGGCTGTGGTGCGTTCATCCCTTGAGCATTTAAACCTGCAGACCTTAGATAAAGACACGCAAAAATATGTCGACCGCGCCCAAGAAGGTGTCAGCCGCTTAAGCATGATTTTAAATAACATGAGCGAGGCAACACGCTTAGAACAGAGTTTAACGCAGGCCGATATCACTAAGTTCCCACTCTCTCAAGTGGTCAGCGGTTGTATGCAAGGTTATCAAATGACCTATCCAGAACAAGGCTTTAGTGTGAAAGTGCCCGAACAACCACTGATGATGCAAGGTGTGCCAGAATATATCGCCCAGTTAATGGACAAACTTATCGCCAACGCCATTGAGTTTTGCCATAAAGACAGTGCTATCGAAGTCACGCTCACACAAGTGGGTAAGCAAGCGACTCTGCTTATCAGTAACTTAGGGCCTGAACTGCCCATTGATATGTCGGAGCAGATTTTCGATTCCATGGTGTCGGTACGGATAAATCAAGCCCAAGATAAACCCCACCTAGGCTTAGGTCTGTATATCGCGCGATTGGTCGCCGAGTTCCACCAAGGACAAATCCTTGCCCGTAATCGCAGCGAACATAATGGTGTGGATATCCTTGTTACCTTACCTTTAAATTAAGAACATACGGCCTTTAAGTTAAGCGTGTTACAGCTTTTAAGCCCTGCGTCATAATCTCAACAGCTAAAATACAGGAGGCCAATAACATGAGCCAAACTCATCACGCGCCTCCTGTCATTTATGCGTGCAGATGCTAAGATGACCGCCATAACAATCGATAAGAAACGCCAATTATTCTCCCAAATTGTTCAACCTCTTCGTTCAACCTAAATGCCAAGGTAATGATCCAATGACAGATAAACATCATCAAGCTACTCAAATCGTCAGCTTAGGTCGAGACAAAAAATGGACCAAAGGCGTGATCAATCCGCCCGTCTTTCGCGCTTCGACTATCGTCTTCGAAACCATGGATGAAATGCGCCACGCCGCAAAAAATAAAACCAATGGCGAGATGTTTTATGGCCGCCGTGGCACCCCAACCCATTTTGCCTTTCAGGCCGCGATTGCCGAACTAGAAGGCGGCGTCGGTACGGCGCTGTATTCTTCTGGCGCTGCGGCGATCAGTGCGGCGCTACTGTCATTTTTAAAAACGGGCGATCACCTGTTAATGGTTGATAGCGTGTATGAGCCAACGCGGGATCTGTGCACCCATATTCTCGGCGGTTTTGGTATCGAAACCACTTACTACGATCCGCTGATTGGCGCAGGCATTCGCGACCTCATTCGCCCCAATACTAAGGTACTGTTTTTAGAGTCTCCGGGCTCAATCACCATGGAAGTGCAAGATGTACCGACCTTGTGCCGCATCGCCCACGAACATGGGCTGATCACTATGCTGGACAATACTTGGGCCTCGCCCATCAATAGCAAACCCTTTGAAATGGGTGTAGATATCTCAATTCAAGCGGCGACCAAATATATCGTCGGCCACTCAGATGTGATGATAGGCACGGCCACGGCCAACGAGAAATACTGGCCACAATTACGTGAACACAGTTATTTGATGGGACAAACCACATCGCCAGACGATGTGTACCTTGCTGCCCGCGGCCTACGTACCTTAGGCGTGCGTATGGCGCAACATGAAAAAAATGCCCTGCAAGTGGCCAACTGGTTGAAAACCCGGCCAGAAGTCGATCATCTACGTCATCCCGCGTTTGATACATGCCCTGGGCACGAATTCTTTAAACGCGACTTTAGTGCCTCCAACGGCTTGTTCTCCTTTATCTTAAAACAGGGCGATGGCGATGCGGTCACCGCACTGGTTGAAAATATGAGTCACTTTAAGATGGGCTTTTCTTGGGGCGGCTACGAGAGTTTAATCCTCGGCATTTTCGGTATTGAAAAAATCCGCTCAGCAACTCAATGGGATGCGAGCAAACCTTTGATCCGTTTACATATTGGTTTAGAAGATCCCGCTGATTTAATCGCCGATCTCAGTGCTGGGTTTGAACGCTTTAACGCAGTATTGGCGGCCAAAGCTAAGTAACGATATTTAATGTACTAAGTGCTAGCAGAATATAAAAAAGGGGCTGAATAAATATTCCGCCCCTTCTCTTATCGATACTGACACAAATACGAATTTTTATTGCAATATCATTATGCTTATAGCAAATAAACCGCTAAACCATAAACTCTACAGCGATTAATGCGCTTTCGTTCCAATACTTAATGCAGGATCGACCCAAGCCGCAGAGCCATAAAGCGGCACTGTTGAGAGCGCATGTTTATGGCTACCATTGGTCTCTTTCGTCGAATAGGACAAATACAACAGAGTCTGATTTTGCGCATCATAAATTCGGCGCACTTTTAATGACTTAAATAAAATACTCAGGGATTCGGTGAAAATCACTTCGCCGTGTTTTCCCATGTCTATCTTCGCCAGATCGGCCGCAGTAATTGGCCCAGTTTGACGGCAACTGATCCCCATATCGGACGGATCAGCAAAATCTAAATTGGCTTCGATACGACTGATATGGCAAGTCACCCCAGGTATTTTAGGATCGTTTTTAGCATCAATAATCACATCTTTAGTGGTAAAAAGCCCTAAGCTCACCTTACCCACATCGTCACCACAACCCGCAAGCAATAAACCTACAGAGGCCGCAAACGCACACTTCAACAGAGTTTTCATTCATACATCCTTTTACATTAGTGCTTATATGCTAGCGCTTATATATTAATGCGTAGCGAATAGCTTTTGTGCCCAGCGGGTTAATCCGCCTGTCACAGAGCCAAAGTGATCGCCGACCACGACCGGAATATCGGGATAAATACCAGCGATTTTCGCATAAATCGCAGGGCTTCGTGCCGTCCCCCCCGTCACGTAAATCACATCGGGTTTACACTCTGCTTCAGCGGATAAATCATCAGTTGCTGAGCGGTTTACCGCGACATTTGTTGCAGCCAAAGTTTTTGCAGCTTGCGCGAGCGCTTGGTGCATCAGGGCTTCCACTTTCGTCAGCGACGGCTCAATGGCATTTTCAAACAATTCACGACTCACACCCGCGTGCAGCGCCGCTTCGATAAAATCCAGATTAACATCAGTATTATCGGTATCTGACAGCGCAATTTTCGCACGCTCGGCTTGGCGAACCAGTTGATAGCTTAACTGCTGCTGTTGCACCTTTAACAATCGCTTCAGTAACTGTGGCTGCTCGGCTTCTTTAACCAATTCATCAATCAATTTACGGCTACTTAAGGTACTGAATTCTCGCTGGGCGCTAATATCATTCACTGCAACCGCATTCCAAAAGGTTTTACTGGGCATAGGTTTGCCATTGATCATCAAGGAACCTAAACCAAAGTGCGGCATAAAGGCATTCATTGCAAGGGCGATATCGAGATCGTTACCGCCGATCCGCTGGCCGCTGTGACCGAGGAAATCTTCACTGCGATCCGCTTTTTGTTTATGGGCGGGTCCCATTTTTACCACAGAGCAGTCCGTTGTACCGCCGCCGACGTCGACGACCAATACCGTTTTGTTGTCGGTCAAGGTCGCTTCATAATCCATCCCCGCCGCTAACGGCTCGAACAGAAAATCAACGTCAATAAAACCCGCACGTTTTGCCGCTAAGGTCAAAATGGCTTCGGCCTGACGGTTACTCTCTTCACCGCCTATGCCTTGAAAGTTCACCGGACGACCAATAATCGCATGGGTGATCATCGCAGTGCTACCCTGTTTCACAAGGTCTTTTTCAACTAACACAGATTCGGCGCGCACTTTAATGTGCTGCATCATCAAGGTAACAATATCTTCAAACAGGGCCACTTGTTCGGGTCTAAGCCCTGTCGCGCCTAAAAAGGATTTTGGCGAACGGACATAGAATCCCTCCTCCGGCATTTCTAAATACGCGCTCACCGCCTGCTCGCCAACAAATACAGCCTGAACATCGGCATCGAGATCTAACTCATGGCGCACCATACGGGCACGACTCAATTGCGCGGCGCGCTTTTTGGCGTAATCGGCTTTTAACTCAATAGGAAGACCACGGTAAACCGCCTCGGCGATCAGTTCCCTGTCCATCGCGTATAAGGTCGAAGGCAAATAAGCTGATTGCTCTGATAACGCCAATAACTGCACACCATCATCCAGCATGATCCCTACGGCGCAGTTAGCACTACCATAATCAAATCCAACAAACATACCTTTTACTCCCGCGATAAAAAAGCCGAGCAAGATAACATAGTTTGCGATAATGCCCAAGGAGTTAACACTGACGGATTTATCCCCAGTAAGCCGCGCTTGCACAGTTTCTCAAGACTTAAATCGCAGTAACGCGAACTGAGTTTGAGCTCAATCCAAGATGATCATCATAAGGTCATATTTCTGTCACACTCGTCATCAAGTTGACATATTTCCCTCGTATCTTTATCCCAGATAAATCCCAGACTGATTTTGGCGTGTACGCAATATTTATCATTGAAATTCCTTCACTTGTCGGCAGTAAATCTGATTGCACAACGGCGGATGAATGCTATTGTATATTGCGCCATGACGCTTGCTTAAAGGAGCTGTGCAGTGTCCCCGAATACCGATAAACTTTCGATTGATAAAGAACTCTCTTGGTTGTCTTTTAATGAGCGGGTATTGCAAGAAGCCTGCGATCACAATGTTCCCTTAGTGGAGCGAGTCCGCTTTTTAGGGATATTTTCCAATAACATGGATGAGTTTTTTAGGGTGCGTGTGGCTGCGGTCAGACGCTCCATTTTGCTGTCATCCCTGCAGGAAGGTCGCAGTAATAGCCGCCATTTAATGGCCAAGATCCAATCGAAAGTGATGGCATTGCAAGAAAGATTCGATGGCATATACACGGATTTAATGCGCGAACTTGTACGTCGTAATATTTTGTTAATCAATGAGAAACAATTAAGCGAGTTCCACAGCGACTGGCTGAAAAAGCATTTTAGAGACCATTTCAAACGCCATATCGCGCCGCTTATGGTCAATAATAATCGCGATCTGATCAAGCAAATCAACGACGACGCCACCTATTTGTGTGTTTGTTTGTTCACTAAGGCGCGCCGCCAATACGCCTTAGTCGAAGTGCCGACTAAAAATGTACCGCGATTTATCGAACTCCCAGCTGAAAAGAGTAAAGCGAAAAAATATCTGATTTTATTAGATAATATTATTCGCCACTGCGTAGATGAACTCTTTGGTCCCTTCTTCGAGTACGATGCTATCGAAGTGTATTCGATGAAGTTAACCCGCGATGCCGATTTTGATATCACTGACGAGCTTGAACAAACCCAGCTTGAGAAAATGACCAAGGGATTGAAAAAACGTCTTACCGCCGAGCCTGTACGCTTAGTGTACGACAAAGAAATGCCTGAACACATGTTGGTGATGCTCAAAGAAAACCTGAACATCAGCTCGACCGAATGTTTGATCCCAGGCGGGCGTTACCACAGCTTTAAAGACTTTATCGCCTTCCCCAACCCGAGCCGCGACTACCTCGAAAACGAAAAACTACCGGCGCTCAATAGCGCAGGTTTTGGCCGCAGTGCCAACAGTTTCGATGCGATTCGGATGGGCGATATCATGCTCAATTATCCGTACCATAAGTTTTCCCACTTTACCGAAATGGTGCGCCAAGCGGCATACGATCCGGCGGTGCGCTTTATTCGAATTAATTTATATCGAGTGGCGAAAAAATCCCATGTAATGCAATCGCTTATCGATGCAGTGAAGAACGGCAAACAAGTCACCGCCGTCATTGAACTCAGGGCCAGATTCGATGAGCAATCCAACATCGAATGGACCCGCATCTTGGCCGAAGCGGGCGTCAAAGTTCACCACGGTATCACCAGTTTAAAAGTGCATTCCAAGTTGTGCTTGATTGGCCGCGAAGAACAAGGGGAAATCAAACTCTATTGTCACGTCGGCTCAGGCAACTTTAACGAAGGCACGGCGCGGGTTTACACTGACTTGTCGCTGTTCACCGCCAATCAAGAAATTGCCCGAGAAGTAGAGCAAGTATTTGACTTGATTGAACATCCGTATCGCCGCGATAATTTCCAGCATTTAATTGTGTCGCCCTACGATGCCAGACAAAAACTGAGCCATTTAATTGATAATGAAATCGTTAATGCCCAGAGCCATATGAAGGCGGCGATTACCTTAAAATTAAATAACTTACTCGATGAATCCTTGGTCCAAAAACTCTATGAGGCTTCAGCCGCTGGGGTCAAAATCAAGTTACTTATTCGCGGCATGTGTTCGCTTATCCCGCAAATTCCGGGGATCAGCGACAACATCGAAGTCTATAGTATCGTCGACCGATTCCTCGAACACTCACGGGTGATGCTGTTCCACGCGGGTGGAGAGAACAAACTCTTTATCTGCTCCGCCGACTGGATGAGCCGCAACATAGATAATCGCGTTGAAGTGAGTGTGCCGATTTATGATCTGCGCCTAAAACAGATGATAATGGATATTTTATCCTTACAGTTCAATGACAACACTAAAGCACGTGTCATTAACAAGGAACAAAGTAATCCTTATCGGAATCGCGGTAACAAACGAAAAGTGCGTTCTCAAATTGCCATTTATCAATATCTGATTAATTATGAGAAGCGCCAACTGCAAGAATTTAATGCCTTACGTATGTCCACCCATGAGGGTGACGCTGAGCGAGAAGTGAAAACTCAGCCTGACATAACACCTGAGTTACGGGCCAAAGCCAGCTAATCACTGGCTTTATATCGCTTTGATTGCCTAAGGATAATCCGATTGGTAACCACATATTCGCACACACAGTCACACGCTACGCCCAGCAATGTACTCGCAAACTCTAAATCGCGCCACTTTGTCGCCATCGATATGGGGTCGAACAGTTTTCATCTGGTCATTGCCCGCGAGCAAGATGGCAGTTTGCAGATTTTACATAAAGAAAAACAACAGGTTCAGCTCGCCACTGGGCTCAATGCGCAAAATATTCTCGACAATGACGCCATAGAACGTGGCCTCAATTGTTTGCGGGATTTTAACCAAAGATTTTCCAATCTCGACCAAGCGCAAGTGCGATTAGTCGCCACCCACACTCTGAGAATCGCCAAAAACCGCGATCAGTTTATCGAGGCTGCGCTCGCCATCATGCCCTATCCGGTGGAGGTCATTTCGGGCCATGAAGAAGCGCGTTTGATTTATAACGGTATTGCCCAAAGCCAAGTGCTAGGAAAAAGTAATTTAGTCATCGACATCGGTGGCGGTTCTACCGAAGTGGTGATCGGCCAGAAAAATACCCCAACTCAGTTATCTAGCCTGCGCTGCGGTTGTGTGAGTTTTAATGAGCGTTTCTTTATTGATGGGCTCATCACCCCAGCCTCATTTCGCGATGCCCAAAGTGCGGCCGATAAGCAGTTCGCGTCGCTCTCAAAGGAATATTTCGCGGGCGGCTGGGAACTCACCTTGGGTAGTTCAGGTACAGTGAAAGCCATCTGCGAAGCAATTCAAGAAGAGCACGGCGATGAAACCATCACGCTGCCACGACTCAAACAGCTCAAAATCAAGTTAATCAAATGTGGCCATATTAGCCAAATCCAATTTGCCAACGTCGATGATAAACGCATTCCCTTAGTGCCCGCCGGACTTGCCATTTTGATCAGCTTTTTTAGGCGCTTACCGATTCAAAAACTTGAGTTTAGCCCAGGCGCACTGCGTGAAGGCGTACTCTATGAACTGGCAAAGATTGGTCAATATCAGGATATTCGCCACCGCACCGTCGACAGTATTGCCCAGCTTTATCATATCGATATGGCCCACGCCGCTAAGGTACGCGACACTGCTATGGCCTTGTTTGAACAGGTCGCCGACGAATGGCAATTAAGGCCCCATGCGCGCTTGCTCGCCTATAGCGCGACTTTACATGAAATCGGATTACACATTAATTCAAAATCCCTGCACAAACACGGCGGTTACATTATCAGTAACAGTGACTTACCAGGATTTAGCGAAGCATTACAGCTGGATTTAGCACGACTTATCACCAACCACAGAAAAAAGCCTAACGAATTAATGCTCGCTGAACTCGATCCCAACCATAAGCTCACGCTCAATCGCCTACTCAGCCTGCTTAGGCTCGCTGTCTTGCTCAATCTTGGCCGTATCGCTAAGACGCTGACCTTAGATCATATTAAAGTGATCCCCGATGGACTCATGCTAGTACTACCAAGCCATAAGCGGAAAATCAGCTTGTTTATGAAAGATTTACAGCGAGAACAAAAACAAATGCTCACCCTTGGAATGAACCTGCGTTTAGTGTCTAGTCTGACTTAGCGGTTACGGCGTTAGCTCTGCCTAACGTGGCCGAGGCGAGTATAAGTTAGCTCTGTGTGAATGCGTTTAGCGAGGATTCGACACTGTTCGGCGCTAAAATATTGCCCTTAATCGAGGGCCATTATCTCGCCTAAAAACAAGGTTAAGTTAGCAGTGAATCTGGCTTGATAATGGGATTTCAACAGCATAGCGGTAGACTTAATCCATGCGCCACAACAGATTAAAGTTTAAAGGATTTTTAACCCTTCACTAAAGCACAAATTCCTGCTCGCGCGTTTGCCGCTGAGTGGGGATTTCTGCTATCATCCACGGCTGACTAATCATAATTCCACGAATTTAAAGATAATCAGAGTCAAACCCTTTTTATCTCGCGATATCAGCCCCATCGCCTGCAGGTACAAGTATGATTAACCACTTTAGTGTGCTTGGTATAAAACCCAGTGCCAAAGAAGACGACATTAAAAAAGCCTATCGACGGCTGTCAAACAAATATCATCCCGACAAGTTGTTAGGCGCCTCGGAAGAGGAAAAGCAGCAAGCCGCCGTACAACTTGAACGCGTTAAAAATGCTTATGATGTGTTGTCCGATCCTAAGCGACGTAATGCGTTTATCAAAGATTTCAATAACGTCATAGTGACCGATCCCGCTAGCGCCATGCGCGAGCTGTGGGATCAATTTTATCCTTGAGCGTTTTCTAGAGTAGTGTCAAATGGTCAAAAAACTGAATATCTCACGCATTAATGAGCTAAAAAATAATGCCTACGACAATATCGAGTCCTACGACGATCCCGATACACCTAAAGCGCTAGAGCAATTTACTAGCCAAATCAAAAAGGTGTTAGAAGCCGATCCTAAGATGCTCGATACTGTGCCTGAGTACCTGCCTGTCGCGCTTTACGGTCGAATTAAATTTCCCGCCGAAGCCAAACTCAAGTGGGCACATTGGATAAACACGGCAACTCAACCCGAGTGGGATGAGTTTAAAGTCACGATTGGCTTTAACAATGCTGATTTACCTTTAGTGTTAGCCGTGCGTGGTTACTCGGAAACCTTACTGATTGAAAGCTGCGCCGTGCTGTATTTACTTGAAACTCAAGGTAAAGCAACGCCAGCAGCAAAACATCACGACGATGAAGATGATGACAACGATTATGTTGGCACCTCAGATAACGACGATGATGATGAAGGCGAAGAGGAAGATGGCTACTACGATCACTACGATGATGAGGACCGCTAATGAACACTAGTCTCATTGAGATTACCGTCGCCGAAATTAAAGAGTTGGCGGACGTAGAGCCAAAACAAGCGAGCAAACGCTTTGAAATCATTGCAAATACCATGAGCGACGAGCAATTAGTCGAAGTCATCGAACACATGGATATCGTCACGCTGACCCAAATCAACAGTCACCATGATATCTCTTGCCCTTCGATCATGTCTGAACTCATGACCCCGGAACAAATTCGCGACATCGTCTGTCAGCAACCTTTGTACTGGGAAGAAAAAATCAAAAACAATGCCGAAGAACTTATTCAGCATACCTTTGATTTTTTGACCTATTTAATTCGCATTCAAGATAGCGAAGAAAAGCAAACTGCGATTTTAGAATGTATCGCCGAAGATCCTGCGGGCCTCTTCTACCTGTCGATCCCTTTCATCGAAATGATGTTAGGCGAAAAACATGAAGATGAAGACGGCTACACAGATCTCTACGATGATGAAGAAGACACTGAAACCATCGGCTACGACAGCCGCGTCGCCAGTGAAGATGCACACAGCCTTAGCATAGACGACCCACGCAGCCTAATGGCCTTGATCCACGAGCTCGCGCCCGATGTTGAAAAAGCCATTAAGAGTCTGCTACGAAACGAAAGCTCAGGTTGGGAAATGATCATCAGCAAGTTTGTCAACGAGCTGGTTATTCAAGCCAAAGAGAAAAACCAAGTGACGGATGAATACGCTGAAGTCGATGATATGTTTAGCTTTTTGGATTAAGGAATTATTTGATGCAACTGGTACTGCGTGATGTAGATCAAGGACCCTACCTGAGCAAGGTATTGATCCAAGGCCAAGCAGACGAAACGCTGAGCGGTGAACAGCTGTCACAAATCAAATCCAAAGCCATTTTGATGAGCCTCAAACTGGCCGATAAGTTTTACAACAAGTACAAAATGCACCTGCTCGAACAAGCAGCGCACGATGTCATTGGTGTGGTCAGCCTTGGTTTGATGGAATTATCAAACCAAAACCTGCAGCAGGCGATACGCCTGTTGATCACCGCCGATGGCGTAGTCAAATGCTTCCAAAAAGGCTGGAGCATGCTCAGCACTGTCAGCAAGCATAAACTCGTCAACGGCAAGTCACTGTACGGCGATGTCGACAAGTTCTTGCTAGAACAAGTGTCTAGCCCGCCAGATGCGGAAGAGTGGTTAGGCTATGAAGCCTATCAAGATGCCCTGCTTGAACACCAACGCCAACAGTCAATTGCGGCCTTATTGGCACAGTTTTACGCGCAATCGAGCTATGATCCGCTAGATTTTCTCAATCTAGAGAGTGTATTAGCCGAAGCGGTACTGTATCGATTGTTGTTTGATGGCGCCAAAGTCAGACAAGATTTGAAAAAGCGTATCGGCAAAATCACCTTAAAAGAGGAGTGGTTTACCCGTGAGCATATTGAATTGGAAACTCAGAAAGCGTTAGCAGAATTACCCGCAGAACTCGCTGAAACCATCAGTAAAGATCTCGGTAAAAACTTTGTCCCCGCCCTACTGCGTACCCTGCACTTTGCGAAAAGCTATCGCGAACTCTTACTCAGCGACGCTTCACCCGAGCGCTTAGAAAGATTCGAACATAAAGAAGGTCTCGTCGGCCTCCTCGGCTGGCCACTCTACATAGTACTTTGATCGGTCCTTTAATCAGTACTGTGCTCAGTAGGTTAACGAGTGCTTGAGTCGCTTTAAAATGAGTGCTTTATTGAAAAATAAAGCACTTTTTTAATGTCTTTTGTCTCTATGCTCAATCCCAACAATCAGTATTGACGTCTCAGTTTTGAGTGGTTTTAGCTTTAAAATAAGTAACTTACAGAGATAAAACTCTTCAGTTAGATAAATTCTGGAGATTCATCCCTCCTCAGATAACCCCAAATTCGAAACATGCCATTTTCTATCGAATAAGGAATTGAATATTGGGCTAATTGTGCGCTTACAACATCAGAAAAGTCCGTCACTCGATCCGCCACTAATCTGCCTAGCCATTCTCTTTTGAATGGATCAACTTCTAACCACTCAATGGTTTCTGCTATTTCAAGTAACTCGTGCCACCACACGGCAGTAAAACCTGCATTAGGGTTTTCATCATAAATCAATTTGTATCGCACATAGGGAATAAAGTCTTCAGACTCATTCAAAGCCTTTTCAAGCTCGCACCACTTTGTTTTATTCATTACAGACGAAAGCTGATGCTCGTTTACATACTTCAAAACTTCAGAATTCATTTTTTAGTGTCTCAAGCGACTAAGTGAAAAACTAAATGATATAGCTTTAATAGATATATATTGCCAATAAAAACTAGGGTCTGTTGATCTTTGCTGTACAAATGTTGTTCAGCAATACATCGGCAGCCACATTAACATAAACGCCAGTGACACCATACTGGCGTAATTTCTTGCTAGCTTGTCATATCTTGTTGATATTGCTCGATAGTGCTTAATTCTTCCAAAAGCATTCTCCACTAAATGTCGATACCGATATAAGCACCAATCGACTCTTTCTTGAGGTGTATTCTTATAGGGTGTATTCTTATAGCGGCGCCTTGGAATGACAGATTTC
>NZ_JAKKRN010000026.1:0-65580 GCF_025654245.1 Shewanella sp. SM29 | reverse complement strand
GGATGCCAATATTTACTTCAATGCCAGTCAGTGGGCCGACGCAGATAATGCCGATGCAAAGAGCGCTCAAGCAGGAAATCAAGAATCGCTTAGCTTCAGCGCCAATCGTGGCTGGCGTTATATCACGATTGATACTGCCACTGAGTTTAGCGGCGTAACACTGACCTTAAGCACAGGCACGAGTAACACACCCGATCCGGTGCTCATTGCCAACGCCTGCGCGACGCAATCACCTTTAAGTTATGGTGAACTCAGTGCTGGCAAAGCCATTTGCACCGCCGATGGGCGCAACGATTATTACCTTTGGGTACCAGAGGGAACGAATCAGCTAAGCATCAACTCCGCCCACGGCAGTGGTGATGTTAGCCTATTTTCGGGAACGACTTGGGCGAATGCTCAACACTTCGATGCAGCCTCTGTGACACCCGCCAACACGCGGGAAAGCATCACAGTCAATGCACCAAACGTGGGGTGGTATTACATCACAGTGCAGAGTGAGCCCCAGAGTGCGGGAGTCGCACTGCAGGTTGATTTACGCTAGTTTGATGACTCGCATTGCTTAAGTAACCTGAACTCGATGTATGGACTCCACCAACCTACAGTAGTAAGTTGGTGTCGACCAAAACAAAAGGAGTCCATACATGAGTAAGCCTACAATAATATCTCTCGACCTTGCAAAAAAGTCATTCAAGTTTGTAAAGTGAATCCATATGGTGAGTTGTTATTCAATAAAGCCATGTCACCACAAAAAACGAAAGAGCTTCTTGCAAACTCTCCTCCTTGTATCGTTGCTATGGAAGGCTGTGCTAGCTTTCACTACTGGGCTCGAGTCGCACAATCATTTGGACATGAAGTCAAAGGGATGGCACCTAAAAAAGTAAAACCCTATATCAGCAATCAAAAAACAGACGCTAATGATGCTATCGGCATTGCCATCGCATCAACACAGTTAGGAATGACTTTCTGCCAGGTTAAAGACCTATCACAACAGAACATTCAAGCGATTCAAATCAGCAGAAAATGGTTCGACCGAACAATCACATCACTGGGTAACCACATACGAGCGTTGTGTTTTGAATATGGCGCTATCATCACGTTAGGTAAAAAGTCATTAAGGCAAGCCATCACTCACTTTATTTCGCCAGAATCAACAGACTTACCTGAGCAAATCAAACCATTGCTCATGATTTTATGGCAACAATATCAAACAACAGAAGAGCACTACAAAGCGGTAACGTTACAGTTAAAGCAGTGGGTCACTCAATCAGAACCTTGTAAACGCTTGATGAAACTCGAAGGCGTTAGTCATATTGGTGCAGCCGGTTTACTGGCTTGCTTAGGTGACGGTCAAGGTTTTAAGAATGGCCAGCATGCGGCTGTCTTCGTTGGTGTTACCCCTAAACAACACAGCAGTGGAGGTAAGGTTGTTATGATTGGAATAGATAAGCATGGTGGCGATAAATACCTGCGTTCAATCCTCTATCAAGGCGCACTCTCTGTTATATCAAGGCTGCCAGTATAGGCAAAAACCTATAAACAGCAATGACTTATCAATTTAGTCAGGCGAGTGGATATAAAACGTGCTTGTGTCGCGTTAATCAATAAAACCGTTCGCACCGCATGGCATTGCTCAATTACAGAACCGAATATAACAGTCAGACCATATAGAATTGTTAGTGCGCACTGTTCTTGTCTTCAAATCATCCCAAAATATCTAAATTTAAATACGACTGTATACCCATACATTGTTAGGCGATTTACGGCAGGATCAAACATTAGGAAAAAAGACGAGAATTTGTATGGTAACAGGAGCGAGAGTTTTTGATTAAGCTAACGAGCTGAAACACGGAATGAGGCATAAACGTGCCAGAACTGATCGGCCTGACACGAGTTTGAACAAAAGCAAGTCACCCCAAGGATACTTCAATACCCTCCAACAAGATGGTTAGCGTACGTTATCGTTCCATTGGGCTTCAAATCCCTAAAATTTAAAAATCAGATGTTGTGTTAAATTTATTCTTTTTCAAAACATCTGCAATTGCTTCATCTAACTGTTGTTGAATATCTAAAGATAGTCGACCAAATTCATAAGCGAAGTTTCGCCCTTTAATACGCTTTCTTGCATAAATGCCAGAACTATCAAATGTTGCAAGATTAGTAACACTAACCAGTGCTTTATTCTTCATATCCTTAGCGATCAGAAGTTCTGCTTTTATCGCTTTGGTGATAGCTGATTTACGTTCTTCCCTTGAATATTCAGCCTGAATAATGACAACTTTTTTAGTCAAAGTATTGATGAATGATAGTAATTCATCTTCAAATTCATATACTTCCATAACGTTATTCAGCAAAGCGTAGTCAGTATGTGACAAGTCATTTGCCACAGGAAAAAGCTTCACCAAACGTTCATCGACCTTAGCGGCTTTTAAAGCTTTACTCACACCAGCCTGACTCATTCCAAGTTGAGCAGCTACTTCAGCCTGTGTAATCTTAGGATTCGCTTTTTCCAAAGATAAGCATTGTTGGCCAATTTCACGTAAGTTATGTTCTTTTGCGGTTTGGAGCTGTTTAGCTAGAGCTTTAGCATCTGAAAGTGAAATATCATCTTTAGTTACCAGTATGCGAAATATATCAACTTCACCATTTTGCAGTAAAAACCAAGCTCTGCGTCGAGAACCATCTAGCACATCGAGTTTACCATTCACTTCTCTAGCGACGGCTGGGTAAAATTGCTGGAAAGCTAATGAATCGAGATCTTGTAGAGAATCTGCATTTAATAATGTCTGGTCACGCCCGTTAACATCGAAAGTCACATAGGTACTATCGCGAACTTGTTCATATGATAACGTTGCTTCGGTAAATGTAGCGGTAGCACCAGAAGCTAATTGCCATAAGAAACTTTTACCTACAGATTCAAGACCAAATAGATTTTGAAGAGATAACGTAACGTCTTCACTTACTTTTTCTATTTCAGTTGTAATTTGGCGTTTTAAAGATTCAATATTAGCTTTGGCTGCATTTATTTGTGCTTCTTCTGCACCAACAGCATTACCTAGTGGGCTCATTACTCCGCGTTTTTTAGCCATTATGCTTGCTCCTGTTCACGCCAGACGTTCACAATATCTCTTAGAACTTGGCTGGTTACTTCATAACAATTTTGCTGTGCACTTTGGAAAGTCGCTTTACTTTTAGGGTATTCACTCTTAGACATATCGAACACAGTTGAAAGCAACGAAGATGACTGACGAATAGCTTCACTATGTTTAAATTCATTTGAGTACATATAAGGCGCAAAATGATCGTATAAACTATTCATTAGATCGGTTGTTGTAGCGCTATCACGATGATTTGTAATTAAAATCTTCATAAAGTCATAACCATGATGATTCGCATTAGCCAATAAAGCCCACACTTGAGGGATATAACTAAAATAGGAACAAGTAGCATCAATGTCGTTTTCAGTGATGGACAACGGGAAAACTACACTGGTAGCAGCAAAATATGCATTATAAGTTGCATACCCTAATGAGGGAGGGGTATCGATAATGATGATATCAAATTCATCTTGAACAGCATCGATGATCGTGTTCAAAAGAGAGTATGGAGACTTTAACTTTTGACCAAATACTTGTTCATGAAACCAACCTTCAATAGCTCTATCACTTTGTGATGCCGGCAAAATACGGAGATTAGGTATAGTTGTAGGTAAGAATGCGTTTGAAACGACTTGTTCAAGAGTCTCACCTACATCTAGATCAAAATTATTCATCATGAGATCGCCAACAGATAAACAACCTTCTAGATCCGCTTCAGGAGCGTAATACATGGACAAAGTAGCTTGACCATCCATATCGATAAGACCTATTCGATACTCTTGATGAAACTCTGTAGCCAAGCCTGAGGCGATTGTTGCAGCAGAAACGGTTTTACCAACACCACCTTTTTGATTTTGTATAACTATAACCTGCATTTTTTGGTTATCACTGCGCTTAAATTTAGATGCTTTACGCAAATTTTCTGGCAGCAAATCTCGTAACTGATACATTTCTTCTATGTTGATTAGCCATTGAGAATCTTCATGCCGCCTTGGATCAAAATCCGCTGTAGATACATATTTATCAAGTGTTTTTGCGTCAATATCCAAATAGGTAAAGGCTTCTGCCCGCGTAAATTTTCGCAACTCTTTCCGGTGATTAGACAATAAGCGTTGGTTACGTCGCTTAATATAGGCATCAGCCCCCATTTTAAGCACTTGAAAAGTCTCTGTAGTCTGCATGCTATCCATGAAATCCTCCTTAAATAATTAAATATAAGTGTATACCTTAATATTTAAGGTGTATACTTATATTCGATGGAATCACTATTTTAAAGGTAAAAGTACCCGAATTTGGTCAGACTGTTAATGTGGCCAAACAACGAAATACGGAAGTTGAGGGTATTGAAATGAGAAATGATGGATAAAAATACGGCCAATGATGATGGTCAAGATCATCACTGGCCTGTGCCACAACCTAGAATAAAGGTAACTAAACTTATGTCACAATTTCAGTATAACCAAATTGAAAAAGCGCGTCTAATTGACTTACCAATGATCCCATCGGGATTGTTGATTCAATGGTTAGTAACGAAACCTGATTGGTTACAACAGCGAGTATTTAAACAACTAACACTTCAACAATAAACCATAGAGAGCAGGGATTAAGTTCCTGCTCTTTAATGCCAGGTCTAAATATCTTTATCAATTTTAAACTTTCTTACTCTTCGCTCATACTCAAGTGATCTTACAATAAAATGGTTCAACCATTTTATATGAATCAACTCCTCTTGCTTTTGGAAATCTCAGTTTTACTCCGTTTCTTCGCTACTTTGGCACTTAGCTTGCAAATTCCTTCTGCTAGACGCTTTTTCTTTAGCGACTGACTATACAGCGCGTTTGAATTTTAATGGTCGTAGACAAAATTTACTTACAGCACTGCTTTTAGATATCGCCCCTAGCGTTAGCTAGGAATTGGCGAGGCATTATGTGTTTAGTGGATTTATCCACTGCTTTTGATTCCTTTTAATAAGTTATCTTTTACTAATAAGTAAGCTCTTAAAAGAAAAAAGCTTTTGGACTCCCGAATTTTACTCCTTTTTCTTACTCCCAATTTAATAAGGATATACATACCTTATCCACAAGAAATACGAACCTATGAGAAGAACATACGAAATAACGTCAATCACTATCAGAGAGAGATGAAAATTTAGTGAAATTTAAGCCTTTAACTAGCAAAATTAGCTGTTATTTATCGTTGGGGTAGGGAAGGGCGCCGCCATATGACGGTAAACTTAAAACAGCGATTAATGCGTACTGGGGGGATTAACGTTAGAGGAGAAAAACATATCTGCCGTAAATCGTTGCCTCAATGGCAGCTGCCGCTTGAAGCAACGCCACGTAAACGATAAACCATTATCAAGAGCTTTCTGATACGAAAACTTAATTTGCGCTCTTATATCATCGGAATAAACACCGATCGATTGCAAAAATTGAGGTGATAGCCACTTATAAGCAGCGCGAGAACGAATCGTACCTTCTTCATCGGCTTTTTTAACTTCTTGAACCAGGTAGACGCCAGCAAGTTTAAGCATATCTATAAAACGATACCAAGTTGAGCTTGGTATCGCTTCACCCCAGCGCTTAGCATGAGCAAGCATGAGTGCATCATGGCTGGTAGGATCGAACCCTATGTTTTTAGCTTTACCCACTTGCCCACTCATAAGATCGCATGTAGTTATCAACGTAACTGATATCTCAAATAGCTTTCTCTTAGTACGTTCAGACATTGTTCGTGATACGCCACCATTATCAACGTCTAACTTTCGGCTATAAATCAGCCGGCGCGCATTGTTGATCACCACATTAAAATATCGAGGTAAACGGCTACCTTTAAGTTTAAAACCGTCAAGACTAGCTTTATAGGCATTCGAGCCCACATCATGCTTATTATTTTTGACATGAAGAGCAGCCGCGCGTTTTTCGTTTCGTAGTCTCTGACGCTTCTGACGTGCTTTATCTGCGTTAGATTTTTGCATGAGACACTACCACAACGCACGCACGAAAAGATGATCTCAAGATCAACTGACGCTGGCATATGGGGTTTAAGTGTCTTAAATTTTGGTGCTGCAAAGGTACGCAGCCATTGAAATAATTAGGCATTATATTGATTCCACATGTTTTAGGGCTGTTTGAATGGTTAGTTCAAACATTGCTGATCACTATAATCTGATCGATCGCAAAGATCAACGATCTTTCAATGGCTTGAATTTTAGGCACAAAAAAGCCGACCCATGTGGTAAGTCGGCTTTGTTGTCGAATGCTTCACGTCAGGGAACCACCCCCAACACACTCTAATTTTGAAAAATACACTACATAGAAAACTATGTAGTAGCGTGCTATGTAATGCACTTTTGCTTCAAAATCTACTTCGTATTTTAATAGCTCATCAAAAAAATTGCAAGGCCAATGCAAAACAGATCAACTATGCATCTGAATCGGGGTCGAATTGCAATTTCTCCTTAACAGCCTCAACAGTTAAAGCCGTAATTGTTTGATATTTACCATCTTTTACTGCTTGGTCCATCAATTCTTTAAGTTTCTTTGGGCACCTAAATGTCACAAGCTCAGTTTTAGACGAAGTAGGAGGGTTATAATTTTTTTTCATAATAATTCATTTTGTATTGACCACCCTACTGTAATACAGTAAGTTTCTGTAATACAGTAATCTTGTAATTTTATTCATGATAGAACATATCGATTTTTCAATAAAGAAGTAAAAAATTATGCCTCTAAATAAAAGCGAGATCACTATTTTCCGCGAGTTGTTCCCAACTCTTACGCAACGGCAGCTGGAAGTAATGAAGGATTTTTCACTAGGGATGACGCCATCTCAATTACAAGCCAAAGCTGACTGCTCACGCACTGCAATTGAACGGCACCTTGCAGATCTTAGAGCTGAATTTGGATGCACATCATCTAATGAAATTAGAACAATATTTTTGAATAAACTATTAATACAAGTATTACGTAACTCAATTTAAATCATATTTCAAGTTAGGAATTTCCTAACTAATAACGAGATCTGTTTTCATTTATTATCTTCGCCGCGATAGTCGCACAACTAGATATAAATGAGGATTACATGTCCGATGGGAAAATTAACAAAAACCACTCAAGAATAACAGTCGTTCTTGAAGGTGATTATCACCATAAATTAGTTAATTCATGTGAACGCTCAGCACGTAGTAAACGAGCTGAAATACAGCTTCGAATTGAACATAGTTTATTAACTTTTGTCGATGCTCCACCCAAACCAATTAACCAACAATGATTAAACAAGTAATTATATTTAATTACATAAATCTCACCTAAATATATACAAAGGAAGTGTTATATGACCACCAAAACCCAACAACCTAGCGCACAACAAAGTGAAGTAAACGAAGAAATTCTAAGACTCGCAAAACATATACCCAGTGATAGCACCATATTTATAATGCGCAGCACCTTCCTATTCATCATTTGTGTCGTCGCTACCTTGCTGTTGTCTTGGGATGTACATGCTGCAGACCCGTTTGCACCGGCTAAATCAGAAATTGTTGACACAGTTGGCACCGGCTCAACTGCACAGTTCGCCATTCTCGTCGTGGGTTTATGTGCCGCTGCGATTACTGGCTTTTTAACCAAAAACTGGGGCGCAGCTATTGGGGCTTTTGTCGTTGGTATGATCTTCGTCAACGTGGCCTTAAAGGTTGTAGGTCTATAGACCGTGGATAACCCCACTCAGTTTTTTAGCATCCCTAAACACCTCAACAACACCCCTACGCTATTAGGGTTCGCGATGGATGAACTGGCCCCTGCCCTAGTGTTTTTTGGTGTGTTGTTCATGATGAATCACGCGCTCATTGGCATGGTACTAGCCTCATCATGGTTTTTAGGGATGCGCAGAATGAAATCGCAATACGGCATGAGCGTATTACGCCTCACCGCTTATTGGTACGCCCCAGCAGAATTTAGCGCTTTATTTTTAAAACGAACGCCTGCGGCATGTCGCCGCTACTGGTTACGTTAAATGATGTGAATTAGGGGGCCAATCCCCCTAAGGATGCCCCATGTTACAAAAGAACAAGATCGACTTTATCCGCATTGCCAAATCCCTCAACACACTTCTGTTAATCGGCTTTACCGTAGCCATGATCAGTAACACGGTCCTAGCAAGTATTGTATGGAAGGCCTACTTCAATAAAAGCCGCACCGTTGTGCCACCGACCATCAGCGCAGCCTTTACCGTATCAGACACGTCTATAGACGAACCGTATTTACAGCAAATGGCCGAATACTTTGCCTTTCTAAAGCTCAATGTCACGCCCGCTTCGGTAGACCATCAGTACAAACAGCTCGCGAGCTATATCGATGAAGCTGATTGGCATCAGATGCAACCTTTACTGGTTGAAGATGCCGCCATGATTAAAAAACAAAACATCAGCAGTCACTTCACCATCAATGAAACCCAAATTGCCCTTGATGATCGTCTCGTCAAAATAACGGGCACGTTAAACAAATATGTGGGCAAACGCGCGCTAGAACCCGAAACCATCAGCTACATCATTGCCATGAATTATGACCATGGCCAACTGTCGCTCAAAGCCATTAAGAAAGTGCAAAAGGACGTTAAATAATGAAGATTGCTAACCCACTTGTTTTCGCAGCCTGCGCGCTTTTTCCTATGAGCGTGTTAGCGGCAAATACGCCCCCAAAACACTACGGATTCAATGACAGTGAAACGGTTCCTATTGAGCTGTCGAGTGTCGATATCAACCGCTTAGTCGTTGAAGGTGACAAAATCACCTCGATTGATTGCCCTGAAGGATTTTGCGTTGTCACTGGCACTAAATCGGATAAATCCGGTGCAGCGCGCGTTAACCTCAATTTGGCCATGCCATTTACAGCCTATGTATCAACAGAAAAGGGCAGACATTTCGGCTTATTCATCAGCCCTAAAGCCATTCCTGCCGTGACCTCTATCTTCACTGCAGAACATTATCGAGAAGAACAACCCTCCGTTTTCGATAAGAAAACCCCTTACCCCACCATGATGACGGAGTTTACCGCGCAAATGATCCGTTACCTGAACACAGGCAAACCGATTGACGGTTATCGTGTGCATGTAGTTAGTGCCCCTGCTGAACGAAAACCGACAAATAACGAGCCGAGAGGCACAGAAACATCAATAGATGACCTTATGTTTACTCGCTTAAATGAGCTAATGCCCAAACCAGCAGGACTGACAACAGAACCTGCTTTCGTGTTCACTGGTAAGCATTTCAACGGCATCATTTATCGCGTAACCAATCACGCAGCACTCCCTGTCACCCTCACCACGGCGCAGTTCTACTCCCCAACGACGCGAGCCGCTGCCTTATCAACCTATGAATTGGCACCAAAGCAAGCAGGCCACCTCTTTGTGGTCTCGGGCGGGGAGAGCATGCAATGAAGCAACTCCTAGACTACTTCAAAAAAGACCCCGAAGCCGACTTTGAGCAAGGCAGTGCGTTAAATGAAGCCAATAAAAAACGCAATTGGGTGATTGCAGGGGTAGGGGCCACGGTACTCGGTGCCCTCTATTTAGCGGGCGACGCCTATATGTCTGCCCCTAAACGTGCTCCTGAAACCGCAGCGGGCAATCCAATCGATTTTGGTGCCGTGATTGATAAAGATTTCACCGAGAAAGACAATCAGTCTGCGCTCACCGCACAACAAATTGCCTTAGATAAGCAACAAAAAACGATTGATAAAATGCTGAGCAGCATGCAAGCCATTGAGCGCAGCAATGAAGCTAACCGCCTTGATTTAAAACGTAATTTAGAGACGTTCCAACTGACCATCACTGAAAGAATTGATGATAAGATTAATGCCGCTACCGCAAATGCAATGCAGCATAGCAATGTCACCGATGAATTTTCGACAGAGGGCATCGATGCATCTGCCTATCCCGTTAGGCAAAGCACACGCTACTTAGGTGAACAAACGCTGCCACCACGCCCGAGCGTGGGTGACGGACAAAGCGGGTATGCTGCCCCCTATCAAGGCGGCGCTATCCCGCCACCTGCAACCCAAAATGGCATCGATTCCTTTGCATTAAATTGGGAAACGCCAGAAGAAAACCTGCCAAAAAAACGCACCCCTGAGAACTATGTTCCTGCAGGTACGTTTGTAACGGCTGTCGTTACGGGCGGCGCAGATGCCAATGCGGGTGTGAATGGCCAAGGCGATACGGTGCCGATGGTATTCCAAACCACTAACCAAGGTGTACTACCTAACGGCAAGCCCTCAAAGCTCAATAACTGCACGGTTCTCGGTGCAGCTTACGGGGAAATCTCATCGAGTCGCGGCATTGTGCGCACCACTCGCCTCAGCTGTATTTTTGAAGATGAAATCATCGACATTCCAGTCGAGGCGACCGTATTTAACTATGGCCGCAATGGCATTCGCGGTACTGCCATTATGAAGAACGGCAAAATCGTTCAAATGGCGGGCATTAGCGGCATTTTGACGGGCATTGGTGAGACAGGTAAAGCACTGAGCCAAACCACATCGAACTCAGCGCTAGGGTCAACTTCAAGCGTCAATGGGGCCGATGCACTGCTCAACTTAGCCGGCAGTGCCAGTTCAAGCGTGGGTAGCAAGCTTGCTGATTACTACATCAAATTAGCTGAGCAATACCACCCGATTATTGAGCTAAATCCGGGCAATACCGTCAACATCGTTTTCCTGAAAGGCTTCCCACTCGATCCGGTTGGCATTCAAGAATACGAAGAAGCGCTAGCGCAACAAGCCCAAAATCCTGTCAGTGCCACAGCGCAAATCCTCAACACTATCAGCAACCCACTTTTAGAACAGATGCCAGGGAATATTAAGCCGCAGGCCCAAGGCGCAAACACGCCTACACCACAGCAGCAATATAACCAACAAGGCCAACGCCCCCCTGTTAACTCAGCCTTTGGCCGTGCGAATTAATTCATTTAAGGAGTGACATTTTGAACCCAATCATGAGCAAAAATGCATTACGTAACACCGGTATTATCGCACTGGCTTCATGGCTAGTGAGTGGCTGTGCAGCAGGGCTGGATGGTGACTATTCCTGCGATAAGGTGGGCGGCATCAATGGCTGTACCAATATGATGGAAGTGAGGCAACTCACCGACAGTGGTGTGTTCAATCAGCCACAAGCACAAAGCCCTGCGGTGACGGCCTTAAGCGGCCAAAGCACAACTGCACTTCCCAAGCTCGCGAGCCAACAACAAGACTTTATCCCTTTGCCACGCCGCGACCGCCACGGTGTACCGCTGCGCACCTCTGAGTCAGTCCAAAAAGTAACAATCTTCCCGTATCTCAATGAGCAAGGTGATTACGTTGATACCAGCGATGTCTACATCGTGGTCGATAAGAGCCGTTGGACGGGTAGACCTGCCAAATACATCAAGCAGGATTAAGCCATGAAACAACGTATTAAAGACGATCTCGGCGCACTCTATGCCAGCAGCAAACAGCAGCACAACCATCTGCATCATGAATTGCCCTATCGCATTTATGATGATGCCGAACAAGTATTTGAAAATGCCAATACGCTTGGTTTTGGCTTTGCCATTTCGCTGTTTGGCGGGGCTAATGACGACTTGATAAAAACCATGAACGCCTTGGTGTGCACATTGCCAGAGGGCGACAAATGGCACTATCAATTCGTCATGGTGGGTAACAACCAAGTCGGTGAACTCATCGAGCAAAATCAAGCGCTGCTCAGTGGTCGCAATGCCATTTGCGATAAATTTGCTAATAATGAAGCTATCTATGCCAAACACAGTTCGACCAAAGGCTTTGGCACCAAGCTCAGCAGCGCATACCACTACGATTTAAAGAACACCAAAGGGTTTTTCTTTGTTTCAACCACCGAGGACATGCCTGCACTGCTGGATATGCGTCTTGGCGTTGAGTCAGAACTGGCGCAAACAGGCATGCACATTCGCCGCTTAGGCGCTGACGATCTGATTGAGCATTGCCGCGAACACTTAAATTTTTCGCATCAACAAGATCGCGTCACGCCCGCTAAATATAACGAGTATCAACCTCTCAACACCCAAATTCTCAGCCCTGACAGTGAGTTCATCATTAACCGTGATTCGGTCAATATCCGTCACACACCGATGCAATCCGACAACAGTGTCGATACCACCTTAATCAATCTAGGGCTTAAAGGGCTGCCGAACGACTTTAGGCTATATGCGTTTCCCAACTGTATTGCATCACTCAGTTACACCATGAACAGTGTTCAATGCCCTTACCGTGTCAGCGTGTCTTTTTATATTAATAAAACGGGTGAGCAAACAACCCGTAACGACAGCAAAATTGGCTCACTAACCAAAACGGTCAACTCCCCTATGCGGTTGTTGATCCCCAGTGCTGCGGATGAACTGGCTGAACGCAAGGAGATACAAAAAGGACTCAGCTCACACGCCTTTAAAATCACCACCATGACATTGAATGTCACCCTGTATACGACAGAAGAGAAGCACCGCCACGACACCTCAAAGGCGATTGCGACATTTCGCACGGCAGGCATTGATTTAATCCGAAACAATAAACTGCAAGGCATGTGCACACTGTCCACCCTCCCGTTCTCAATGAGCGAAGGCTTTATGAAAGACAGCCAAAAAGCGGGCCTGTGTTTCATGATGAAAACCTCAAACTTGGTGAATTTCTTACCGATTGTTGCAGACTACAAACGCTTATCAGCAGGGTTACTCTTGCCAACAATGCGCCATCAAATTAGCTATTTCGATCCGTTTAACTGCGGCAGTGATAACTACAACATGGCGATTACGGGCGGCTCAGGGGCAGGGAAGTCATTCTTCATGCAAGCCTTGGTGAAATCCATTTTTGCCAAAGGTGGCAAGGCATGGATACTTGACAAGGGTCAGAGTTACAAAAAACTCACTCAAACATTAGGCGGCGTCTATCTCGATAGTTCACAGATTTTCCTTAACCCGTTTACCCACTTAGGCAAAGTATTAAGCGTGCGGGATGCGGGCACCTTTGGCCCTATCCTCGATGAGGAAGGTCAAACCATTGATCCCATCACCGAAGTGTTGGGAAACATCACCGCGCTTATCGCCACCATGGCATCACCTGATGAAAAGCTCACCGGATTTCAGACGGCATTACTCGGCGATGCTATTTTGCTGGCATGGCAAAAATGCGGTAACGACACGCTGATTGACGATGTGCAAAAGGCACTCTATGACATTGCCGCGCAAAAAAATGACGATACCCGTATCAGTGATATCGCCGCGCAATTAAACAAGTTCTGTTCAAGCGGTATTCATGGCGCGATTTTCAATAAGCCCTCGATGCTCGATCCCAATATCGATATCACCACGCTTGAACTCGATGGATTCAAAGGCGAGCTACAACGTCCAGTGATTTTCGCGTTGATGGTGACGATTAGCCAACAAATGTACTTATCGGGCCAACGTTCTATTCCGAAAATCTGTGTGATTGAAGAAGCGTGGTCCCTCATGAGCGGCGCGAATGCGCAAAGTAAGGACTTCATCAACGAAGGTTATCGCACAGTGCGTAAGTTCGGCGGTAGCTTTGCCACAGTAACGCAAGGCATGAACGACTTCTTTGCCAACGCCGAGGCCGAAGCAGCACTGAACAGTTCAGATATTCATATCACCTTGCGCCAAGGTGATGGCTTTGGGGATTTCTTGAACAAGCATCCTGACCACTTTTCGCCCTTCGAGCAACACATGATCAAGTCATTCCCCCGCGCCAATGATGCGGGTCATTCCTGCGTCATGCTCAAAGCGGGCGGGCTAGTGTCCTTTCACCGGATTTTTGCCGATCCATGGTCGCGCGCCATGCTCTCAACTGAACCCAAAGAGTTTGAATATTGCGAAAACTTGATTAAAGACGGCATGCAGTTACTCGATGCCATTGAACTGACAGCCCAACATTTCTATCCCGATGATATGGCCCGCTTTGATGCCATTTTGTCCGCAGCAGCAACCCACAAAGAGGCCGCATAAAATGGAAAAAACCATCATACAATCAATTTTATGGTTGGTGACGCTGGGCGTCATGCTCACCCTCTGGGTGACGCGCGAACCCAGTGTTGTCGAGTATGACATTAACGAAACCGTGGCGAGCTTTCACCAGTCAATCGGTCAAAGCGAGCTATCCGACGAACAACGCGAAAAAGAAATCACGCGATTTACCCAAACACTCGATGATGTGGTGCAGCAATACGCCATTGATAACCATGTCGTGGTGTTAGTCAGTCCCGCTGTCGTCAGTGGCGCCGTGAATGTCACCCAAGAAATTCAGCAGTCACTACTGCAAACCCTTCAAGCGCAAAACAAGGCGAACCGCGCCCAAGCGAGCGAGGTCACGCCTAAATGAATAAATTCGCGCTACTGATGCTGGCGCTATGCCCACTATTGCCGCTCAAGGCTGCGTCCATCGGCACCGTGGGGCAAGTGTTCCCCATTGCTGAAATTGACATGCTGCAGTGGATTGAAAACCGTCTGCAGACCTTTGAAAAAACGGGTGAGCTAGACAGTATGCGCGAGCAATTCCAAGAGAATGTCAAAGCCGGTGTTAAGCGCCCTCGTCCAGTTGGACTTATCACCACTAAAACACCAGAAGTGTTTTTAGTCGATCCCACTTTAACGCTGGCCAAAGATATCAATGATGCTAATGGCAACCTGATTTATCCCAAAGGGACGCGCGTAAACCCATTTGACACCAAGACATGGCCAGCATTGCAAAAGGCCAACGTCGGCAAGTTTGAGTTCAGTAAAACGCTGGTGTTTTTTGATGGGGATGATGTGCAGCAAGTGTTATGGGCCAAAGAGTTTGCAACAACCCATGACAAGCCACACACCATCAAATGGATTTTAACGGGCGGCGAACCCGAAACACTGCATGGCCAATTAGATGCGCGCGTTTACTTTGACCAGCAAGGAAACCTCAGCCGCGCATTAACACTTAAGCGCGTTCCGAGTGTAGTTAAGCAAGCAGGGGTGATGTGGCAAGTGCGCGAAATAGATGTGTCAAATTTCCCCGTATTCATGGAGGAAACAAACCATGCGACACATTAAAACCACGCTGCTATTAGCATTATTAATGGGAGTCATTCCCGCACAAGTCAACGCGCAAGCGGCCTGTACGGGCACGTTCGTTAACCCGATGACCGACATTTGTTGGTCGTGTATCTTCCCGATGACCATTGGCAGTGTGCCTATTATTCCTGGGAGCCTACCCGATACGCGCAACCCCGTATCACCCATTTCATTTTGTCCCAAACCGCCGCCTATTTTTATGCAAATTGGCTTGAATATCGGCTACTGGGAGCCTGATACCTTAGTGGACGTGACGCGCGTTCCTTACTGCATGGTCAACATGGGCATGAAGCTCGACATGAGTAATTCCCCCCAAATTGGCGGTCGCGTTACAAGTCGCGATAACGATGCCAGTGATGGCGCGTTTTATCATGGGCACTGGTACAAATACCCTGTGATCTATTGGCTGCAAATTATGCAAAGCGCAGCCTGTATGGCCACGGACAATTTTGATATCGCTTACCTAACAGAGATAGATCCACTGTGGGATGACGATGAGTTGTCTTTTATTCTCAATCCCGAAGCCATTTTATTTGGCAATATCGTGTCACAACTCGCTTGTGCCACCGAAGCCGTGGCCACTTCGACAAACAGTGTGTTGCCCTTTGATTTTCTGTTTTGGTGTATGGGCTCACAAGGCAGTGCTTACCCCCTGACTGGCACCACCAATTACCGCGACACGCCAATTCAGGCGGGTACGTTGATTTTAGAGCGCTTGAACTACAAATTGCATCGCCAAGGCATCGTATGGGAATCCCACGGTGAAGATGGCGCGATTTGCTATCAAACGCCGATGCCCCTCATGCCCAAATCCCGCTATCGCTATCAAATGACCAACACCATACCCGATGCGCTATGGGCGCACCCTTACACCACAACCACCGTTATCTGGGAAAGTGGCCACGACAACCCTGTGTCGGGTGACAACTTTGGTTTTATCAACTTCAAAAAACGCAATTGCGTGTTTTTGTGACCAATAAGGAGAGGGATTTTCGATGAAAAAGTTTGAGACCAAATTACCAACACTTTATACCGCCTTATGCACAAAAATTGTGCATAACTGCCGATTATCTTGGCGCATTAGGGGCTTAGCAGCAATGCTGAGCTTATACAGTGTTGGATTTATTTCACCCGTACTTGCCCAAACTCATTACAGTATTGACGAACTCAAAGCGCTGTCACAACAAGAGCGCCACACGTTACCGCCGCTGAACCTCGACCAAGCCGCGCTGTTTGATAAAGCCCGTCAGTTCGAAGCACAAAGCAAAGGCCAATTAGACAACGCACTATCACCATTTCTCGATGCCAAGCCCAACCCCAGCGCCGATGCTAATGGTGTGATGGTATTTGTGTCGTTGGGTATGCCTGCGACCAGTTTGCAGCAGTTACTCATGCAAAGCGCAGACTTACAGGTGCCACTCATTGTGCGCGGTGTACTGCCTCAAGGCTTTACAGCCACCGTTAAACAGATGAATCACCTTATCGATAACAAGGGTAAAACCATACAGAGCGGTTTTGCGATTAATCCCCAGTGGTTTACGCAATTCGGCATTACCCAAGTACCCGCCTTTGTTGCTGTAAGACCCAACAAATGTCAGGCAAAACAGCCCTGCAGTACCGATGACTTTGACGTGATTTACGGCAACGTTTCGTTGTATGACGCGCTGAACTTACTTGCACAACACGGCAGCATTCCCGATGTGGCAGCTAAGACATTAGCAAAGGGGGCGAAATGACTCAGTTGAATAATGCCTTAATCCTCAGTGCCATCCTCACATTGAGCGCCGCCTTGCCTGTTATGGCGGCCAACAGCGAAAAGGATTACCGCGATAATGTGCAGTGGGCCAAAGACAGTATCAAGCAGAATCAGAACAAAGCGGGTTACACCGGCTTTGACGTTAACAGCCTATGCAAAGATGCGACATGTCAGCAAGAAGTCGCTAACCCAAGCGAAAGCCGTTACTACAACAACCCGAGCGCCATGGACAGTGCCAAAATGCAAGGCATGAGCACGGATGGCCAAGCCCAAGCCGTGACGAGTGGCTTTAATAATGGCCGCCCGACGATTGATGAAAACGATCCGGCATACCATACCGCCGTTGGCTATCAAAATGATGCTTACAATATCAGCCACGGCATTTCATCTAAATATCATGACTGTGAAAAAGGGCTCGTTTGTGAAGTCGATTCTCAACCGCGTTCTTGCACGTTACCCACTAACAATCCGGTGCAATGCTACCTTACGCCCTTTGTCAAAAGCACTTCAGTATCAGAAAAAGAGCACACATTGAGCCTATCAGGTATGCCACCATTCACTATTGCGCTTCCAAATCCGAATGCTGTGATTACAGGTATTCGTAGCCAAGGAGAATTGTTAACCATAGGAACAATGAATGTTGGAAATGGTAGTTATGGAATTACTGTTGGGCCAGCAACGCAGTTACAATTTTTAATTGATGGTGTTTCATTAGGAACCGCAACGCTAGAAAAAAAATGGGATAATCGTAATCCATGTGCAGCAGGGGTATCTTCAAATTCAAAATGCCCCTATTCCATCAGTTCAATATTTACACATCAACGCAATGCGACGGAGTTTTCACTACAAATAGAAACGACGCTTCGAAGCGTAACTAAACCTATCACGACCGAAATTTACAATTTACCACTAATAATAACGACCACCGAAACTAATGTAGAAATTGGCTATAACAATAGCTGCGGTGCAGTTTTACCTGAATGCCAGAAAGTTAAATCCCAATGCACACAAGGAAATGAAACCCGCATAATCAATGGGATAAAAGTGACATTAGACTGCTGGAATGAACAAACCACCTATCAATGTGCCTTTCCCAATACCTGCGACACCATTGCAGATTGCAGTATTCAATCGACCACTTGTGACACCCAACTTGGCGGCGTTTGCATTAAAGATAAACAACAACGCCTATGTGATAAACAGCAATGCCGTGATACCGGCCTTATCTGCGGTGCAGACAGCTTTGCGCTCAGTGGTGACTATTACGATCCAGCTGCCACTCGTAGCACTGACTTTAACCATGCTGCAGCAGGACTGGCCGCCGTCAGTGACGCCGCCGGTGATGTGAAAGACAAAGCCAACATCAACGAAGACAGCGCCATCATTTTCAAAGGCAACATCATGGAGTGCAGCGATAAAGCGCTGGGGATAAGCAATTGTTGTCAGGACAGCGGTTGGGGTAACGGCATCGGCTTAACGTCTTGCAGTGAAGAAGAAAAAGCGCTGGCTACCGCCAAAGAGGACAAGCTCACCGTATCACTTGGCCAATATTGTGCTGAGAAAGTGCTTGGCGTGTGTATCCGCAAGAAAAAAGCCTATTGCGCGTTTGATAGCAAACTCGCGCGCATCGTGCAAGTTGAGGGCCGCGCGCAATTAGGCAAAAACTTCGGCAGCGCTAAAAATCCTGATTGCAGCGCCTTTTCACCTAACGAACTGCAACGCATTGATATGTCGTCAATGGACTTTTCTGATTTTTATGAAGACATGTACGACGCCATCGAACTGCCCAGCACAGACGAAATTCAAAAACGCTTACAACAGTCGGTTGGAGGAACCAAACCATGAGGACGTTGTTAAATAACCGCTTACAACATGCCGCCGCAGTGCCTTTTTTTCGGTGGTCAAGCCGCGCGCCGTTAGCGTGGTTGTCCACAAAAAAAGGGGATGTGGTGGTCAACAAGCGCAGCGCGTTAGTGCTCCTTATGCTGACAACGTTTTGCCTCGGCGCAAACGCCACGGATGCACAAGGGTGGCGCTGGTATAACGAACCGACTGCCCCCAAGAAGCAAGCGCCTAAAAAGGCCGAAACGCCAAGCGTCACACTCACGCGCACCCAAACCCTGACGCCCACCGAGCAGATGGATTGGTTTCACAGCTACTACCAAGACACGCTCAATGATGCCGCGATAAACAGCCAAGACAGCCAGAAAGTCGAAAAGGCCATGTTGCTTAATCAGTACGTCAGCAACAAGTCGTCTGAGTTTGGCATGACGTTTAAAAAGGTATTACTCGACAATCCTGAGCTGTCTTACACCAAAGACAGGCCAACAGAGCAAGCGGCTAGAAGCACCTATTTATCATTAGAGCGCAACAAGAAGATGCGCGCGGTACGCACCCTTGCCGATGCGGGATGGGGGCTGTTCTTTGTCTACAAGGGCAGTGAAGAAATTGATATTGCACTGGCGCCCAGCGTGCAGCAGTTCGCTACGCAGCATGGCATTGAGCTACTTGGCGTCACGCTCGATGGCGTTGCACTGCCAGCTATCGTGCAGAACCGTCAAAACGATCAGCACATAAACGTCCCGTTTAGTCCCGCACTCGTGTTAGTTAATCCTGGCACGGGGGAAATGAAACCGCTCGCTTATGGCTTTATCTCTCAAGACGATTTACTTGGCCGCTTCCTGAACGTGGCCACCGATTTCGCCCCTGACTTTTAAACGGAAAAATACCCATGAAACGCATCATCACTGTAATGTTAATGACTCTTTTATTCTCTTTAAGCGCTAAGGCCACCCCCATGGGGGCGGCTGTTGCAGCCAATCCGAATGATTACGCGTTAGTGTTTTTCTTTCGCTCTGACTGCCCGTTTTGCCACCAGTTCGCCCCTAAACTGAAACAGCTTGCGGCGCAAACAGGCACCTATACCTATGCCTTTTCGCTCGACAACCAAGGGATAGCAGGTTTTGAAGTGCCAATTCCTTCCACGCCAGACATTGCCGCTACTTTCTTTGAGAACCCGCGCAGCGTGACCGTACCGGCCACATTCTTGATCAACGTCAACACCCGTAAGTTTGTCCGTTTAACGGTCGGGGATGTGACGCCCTCGCAGCTTCAACAAAGCTATCTTCAATCCCTCAATGACCCACAAGTCATTGCAAGCATGCGCTAGGAGCAACATTCATGGACACGATGTTAATCATCAATATTTTACTGGCCTTAGCCATTTATAAATTCGTGCTCGTCCCCGTGCATGCATTGTTAAGTGCTGTTTGCTTGCGTGGGCTACGCACGCTACACCAGCGGATTAATGGCAACGCAGGAAGTCAATCATGAAGCATTTAGCATTAACACGCACACTACTGGGCGTTACGATTTCATTCATGCTGACAACAAACGCCTATAGCGCAGGGGTTTCAGGTTCGCTAAACGATTTCTTCAATGGCCTAGGCTATGGTACGAACGTGACTAATCCGGGCTCATTCAAAGGCCAAAGCGCCAACTACTACAGCGGAGGCAATCTCTTTGTGCGTAGCCCCATTCGCGATGCACAACTGGTGAGCGTGCAAATGCCCAGCATTGCCGCTGGCTGTGGTGGTATTGATATGTTTATGGGCGGTTTCAGTCACATCAACTCTGACGCGCTAGTGCAACAAGGTAAGGCCATCATCGCCAACGCCGCACCGTTCGCGGTCGATTTAGCCCTGCAGACGTGGGCGCCACAAATCAAACAGATTAAGGACACGCTAACGGCCATTGCTGATAAGTACCTCAATCAGTCGATCAATTCTTGCGAGAGTGCCCAAGCGGGTGTCTCGGCGCTGGCGGGGTTTGCAGGTGTTGGCAGTCAAAAATACATTTGTGCCACCATGGGTACACAAAATAACGCCTTTGCGGATTGGGTATCTGGCCAGCAAGAATGCGGCGCGGGCGGTCAAGCTAACAATCAGCTCGATAACGCCAAGAAAGATCCCGCACTAAAAGACATGGTACGCAAAAATACCAATATTGTGTGGGCCGCCATTTTAAAAAACACATTCCTTGCCAGCGATCCGACCTTGGCAGAATTTCTCATGTCGATTTCGGGCACGTATATCTATGACGCGACCGGCAATGCGCGCGGTTATGGCTCACTGCTGACCGACAACAATAACCTGATTAATAGTCTGTTAGAGGGCGGCAAAGCTGAAAGTTATCAATGCACCAATCAAGCCATTGACCAATGCTTAGCACCGACACAACAAACGATCACCATCCAAAGTAATCACGGCCTGCAATACCGCGTAGAAACCTTACTCAGAGGTATCGCCAGCAAGATGCAAAACGACCAGCCACTCACAGACAACGACAAGTCGCTGCTCGAATACACCACACTGCCCATCATGACCTTTTTACGTACCGAATTGGAGGCAGGACTTGCGCCCCAAACCAATACTTACGCCAAAATCATCAGCGTGCAGTTTATTACCCTCTATCTGCAAAACATGCTGTCGATTGTAAAATCCTCTATCACTGCGACGAACAATGATCCCAAAGACATTGATCGTATCGAGCGAGACATTATCAACGCCAACCGCTTTTTAGAAGGACTCACCGCTAAAGCTCAAAATGAGGCCGTATCGCAGCACCAGCTCATTATGCAAAACCAGCAAATCAAACAGCAAATAACGGGCGCCATGAGCGCTAAAGCTAAGGCCAACTTGAATTTTGGGGAGCGATAACCATGGCAGTTGAGATTTTCACCTACAGCAACGGTGACGTGGCCAAGCAAGTGATGAATGCCATTGCCGTGCTGTTCAAGTCCGATTCATTTGCCAGCATGATAAGCATCTGCGCACTGTTTGCCGTTGTGGCCACCGCGCTGCACTTTTTCATCAAGCGTGACCATAACGCGATTATGAAATGGTGCGCGGTTTACTTTGCCGTGCCATTGCTTGCCATGAACACCACCGCCACAGTGCAAATTACCGATTTAACCAATCCGACGGGTAACTATCGCGTGGACAATGTGCCGGCGATAGTGGCGTTTCCGGCCTCATGGGCATCGCATTATATGTATGCCACCACCCAAACGGTGGAAGATATTTTTCACGTACCGGATGATCAACAATACAGTAAAACAGGCATGATGTTTGGCTCTGAACTGTACAAGTTATCCAGACAAAGCGAGATAGAAAACACCCAACTTAAAGGCTATTGGCAGCACTACATCAGCAGTTGTATTCGCGGGGATATGCTACTCAATAATAAATACACATGGCGAGATTTAGCCAGTGCGCCGGACATTTGGGACTTTTTAGCGACTCACAACCCTTCGCCGCTACGGGCGATTCAAATGGGTTTTGATGATTACCCCACTTGCAAAGAAGCCCTTCCGCGCCTCAAGCAACTTTTCCAAGCAGACAGCGCAAAAAGCATCAAGTTACTAGGCAGTTGGATTTATGGTGAAAAGGCCACAAACCAACAAAGCTTTTTGAATACCAGCATCAGCAGTGGTTATCAAAAGTACGCCAATATCAGTCAAAGCGCGTCGCAAATCACACTGCAAAACATGACGATTAACGCCCTGCGAAATGGCCTCGCGGATGATGCAGCGGTGAGCAACAACACCGCCGCCGCATTCAACTACGCCTATACACAAAACAAAATGCAAACCACATCGATGTGGGCGGGAATGGCCCTGCAGGCGCGGGAATTTTTGCCCATGCTGCAATCGATTTTGTTTTTGCTGTTTAGCTCTGTCGCCTTTTTAGTGGTGGCGATTGCCATGATCCCCTCGCTCACGTTTCAAGTGCTCGGCAACTATTTCAAAGGCTTTATCTACCTTGGCACATGGCCAGTGATGTTTGCCCTCATTAACTTCATCATGACCACGCGCTTATCCCTTAACGCCACCGAAATCACTAACATTTATGGCGGTATCACGTTAAGCAACGTTGATCCCTTACAAGAAATGCATTCCCGCTATGCCGCCATGACCGGCTTTTTAATGATGAGCGTACCGACATTAATTGTCCCGCTCATTATGAAAGGCGGCGCGTCGGTAATGAGCAGTATGTCGCATCAGTTCGCAGGCATGATGAGCAGCGTTAACGCGCGCACCTCAGCGAGTGCGGCAAGTGGTGATATCAATTTGGGTAACGCGCAGGTGGATAACTACAGCTACAACAACACCAACGGCAATAAAATAGACACCACAGGCGTTGAACGTATACACGGCAATACCAAACAAGATGCAACCGGCTATGAGACCACCTCCTTTGATGACGGCAGACAAGTCATTAATGGCCAAAATGCTTTAAGCCGTAGCTTGCCAGTGAACATTAGCGGCAGTGACGTGGTGACGAACTCGGCCTCGCAATCTGCCTCAAACGCGATCAGTGCCAGTCAATCCACCGGAGAACAACTCAACCAAACCACAAGCGCAATCCAAAACCAGAGCAATAACTTAAGTCGTGGATTGAATAAAACCAGCAGTTATGGCGACAACAGCAGTACCAGCGAGGCAGGCAACCACCGTAAATCCGTTGCGGATCTCAGTAGCCTTGTCGAGTCTTACGGCAAAGAATTTGGCAAAACTAAAGATGAGGCATGGAATGATGCAATACGGATGAACGCCGATGCCAAAATGGGGGTCACTGTCGGCACGCCGGGCAAAGGATTGTTTGGCTCTGGCGCTTCTGCGGAAGCCAGCACAGGGACGTCAGCGTCTACCGATGAATCAAACAGCACTCGCCTAAGTGACAGTGAACGCGTGAGTCGCCTACAAAGCTATCAAGAGCAGTTTAGTAGCAATATCGATAAAGTGAAGAGCTACAGCTCAGGTGAGCAAAGCAGTAATACGCACACAAAATCGGACAGTGAAATGCAAAGTTTTGTTGATAGCATTAATCAATCTGAATCCCTAGCCAAAACCCAACACGCCCAGCTCACCGAAGCCCAAAGTTACACCGACCTCGCCAATAGCGTCAAAAGTGGCTCAATCAGTATTGGGCGTGACTTTAATCAAGACTTTGTTGATTACGTAGGAAATGCAAGAAAGCAAGAAGGTGATGCCATGGACGTGATCAAGGGGCAAACACCAGAAATGCAGCAAGAGCGTAACCAACTCGCAGCCGAGTTTGCGAACAGTCCCGAAGTCAAAGCGATGGTAGAGCAATACAAAAACCATGAATTACCGCAAAGCCGAGATGACATTATGCAGGCTCAGGAGCGCTACGCTGCCGATATTGATATCAATAAACAGCAATCACCACATTATGCCGCTGCGCCGCTCAATGACAGCCTCTACCAAACGGGCGAGTACGAACGTATTGGCGGGCATGCAGCGCAAGGCAACACGGAAATCATGCAAGACGTCTGGAGTGCAGAGAGTAAACACGTTCCCGCCAATCTGCCCTCCATCGATAGAGAGCAAGCGCGAGCCGAAGCCGAAGCGGCACACGCCCTAATACAGCCAGACAATCGAAGTGACGATGAAAAAATGGCCGAAACAGTGCGTCAATCAAGTCCCTTTAATACAGGACCAAAAATGTGATAATAGCCATGACTTTCAATCACAAAGAGATAACTTCATGAACATCATTAAAACAGGCGCACTGATGCTGTGCTTATTAAGCCCCTTGGCGCAGGCTGAAACCACCCTGTTCGGCCTCACCTTGGGCAAATCCACGAGGCAAGAGGTTGAGCAAACCTACACCCTCCAATACAAAAATACCCAATCAAGTTTACCTGATAGCTGGAATTATTATCGCGTGAGTGGTGAGCAGTTTAATGAGCCGCTGCTTAAGCATGCCACCCTGTATTTTGATGACGCTCAAACATTAGGAACCATCCGGTTTACCTTCCCGAGCTCCTTAGAAAAGTATAAGGCGCTAGAAGAACAACTTAGCCGCCAATACCCACGCATAAAAATGGCCCCCTTCGTATCGGAGCCATTACGCCTCGATAAAGCCGAGTTTCAAAATGACACCACCCATGTACTGCTGGAATACAGCTATTACGGCACTTACTTAGACTTTACCGATCTTAAGTATCACGCTGCCGCCCAAAAACGCCTCGCTGAAAAGAAAGCCCTCGACGCCAATAAACCGAAAAAGGAACCCTAGACGTGACATTAAACCCCAAACGTACTAAAGGCAGTAACTACACCCGTGGTGGCCAGATTTTATTTCACAATTTACGGATGTTTCTGCAGATTAACGCCGTGCTTATCCGCTGGACTTGTTATGGCGTGCTCATCTTAACAGCGCTGCTATGCTATCTCTTCCTTGATAAAGACACCTTAACGGGCGCTTATTATTATTGGATAAACCAAACGGTTAGCGTGTTTAGACCAGAAAGTCATGTTATGCAAACTGAATGGCAAGGCACTGTCTATACCAGTACGTTAGGATCTCAATTAGAAAACCCGATACTGATTGCGGCCAACAGCCGCTTTTGGTTATGGACACAAATTTACCTCCTTATTAGCTGTGTGATTGGCATCGTTTTCCTGTCAGTGGCCATGTGGTATTTCAAGAAAAAAGGGGATGAGCAAACCGAGGAACACTTTATTCGGGGGATGCAAAAAGCCACGCCGAAGGAATTAGCAAAACAGCTTAAAAAGGACAAGCGCCAGTCCGATTTCAAGCTCGATGGCATCGGTATTTTCAAAGAACGCTTTGAAGTACAGCACTTGTTACTTGATGGCACCACGGGCGCGGGAAAGTCCGTGGCGCTGCGTAAGTTTTTAACGTGGATACGTGAACGAGGCGACAAAGCCATTATCTATGACAAAGGCTGTACCTTTGTCAGTAAATTTTATAATCCTGCTACCGATGTGCTGCTGAACCCGTTTGATGAACGCTGTGCTTACTGGGATGTGTGGTGTGATGCGCATGAGCCCTCAGATTTTGAGAACATGGCGAGCGCGCTCATTCCCCAACACGGCGAGGGCGATCCATTCTGGGTGCAATCTGCTCGCACCATTTTTTCATCTACTGCATTTAAGATGCAAGATGAACCTAAAAAGAACCAAACCACTGAACGACTGCTTGAACTCATGCTGACCAGCGAGCTTGAGTCCTTAAGTGAGTATCTTAAAGGGACCGAATCGGCCTCACTGGTATCAGATAAAATCCAAAAAACGGCGATATCGATTAAGTCTGTCCTCGCGGCCTACATCAAATCACTACGATTCCTTGCCGGACTGGATGAAAAAGACGAACAGGGAAAACTCATTCGCCGCAAATTTTCAATTCGTGAGTGGGTGAAAAACGATGCCGAAAATGGCTTTCTATTTCTATCCAGTAACGCACAGCAACATGCATCATTGCGCCCCTTGATCTCAATGTGGCTATCCATTGCCTCGACCGCCATTTTAGAACAAGACGAAGATCCGGACCGCAGAATTTGGGTGTTGATGGATGAAGCACCAAGCTTGCACAAGTTACCTGAACTTGCCGAAACAATCGCCGAAGTGCGTAAGTTCGGCGGCTGTTATGTCATAGGCATTCAGTCATTCGCGCAGCTTAAAAAAGTCTATGGCGAAAATGCGGCACTTGAAATGTTCGACTTGCTCAACACTCGCTTATTTTTCCGCTCACCCTCTAACGAAATGGCCAAAATCTCGTCTCACGATTTAGGTGAGCAAGAAGTCGATGTCTCTAAAGAGCAATACAGCTACGGCGCTAATGAAATCAGGGATGGCGTATCACTGGGCCATCAAACCATTACCCGCCCTGTGGTCACGCCCTCTGAAATCATGCAGCTTGAAGATTTACAATTTTGGCTGCGCACGCCTGGCAATTATCCCGTGGTGAGAGTGGATTTAGTCTTTAACCAAATGCGCTCACTGTGCGCCCCGTTTATTAAGCGAGATTACACCCCGTCTGAAAACATAAAGCAGATTGAATGGAGTCTGAACTATCACCAGTTCAGTGCGGTTCAACACGTCGATAAGGCAGATAAAACCAAGCTCCAAAGCATTCATGACACCATGTATGAAGGGGATGAAAACAATGATGAACGCAGCGCGGAAGCGCAGCGCATGACCAAACTTGCTGAAAAAACCGATGCGGTAGCCCAAAGCCTCATCGATGCGAAAAAGGCCAAACCGACTGAGTTAGCGCTAAAAGATGCCGAGAAGAAAAAAGCCGCTGAAAAACAAAAGGCCAATGACCAGCACATTGAGGATGCACAGCGACTTGAAGAGCAACAAATAGCCTCAGTACACGAAGAAATATCGCTCGACTAAAGGAGCTAAAACGATGACCTCATTCAACACCACAGTACGAGTGCCCGAATTGTCGGCGAAAAAGCCCTCACGTAAAGCCTCTAAAAATGACCATGAACGGATGAATGTCATGCGTCGAATTGAAGCCATCGCGGAACTCAAAGCGCTGGGCTTCACGTCTGGCGAAATCAAAGCCCAACTCGACTCAGAATAAACCTACCGGATTAGTTCACCTCGCGCCCCGCGCGAGGTCCCTCTAAAGGAATATCATTATGCTTTCCATCAGTCCCATTGCGTCGAGCGCTGGCGGCGCGGCCAGCTACTACCTCAGTGAAGAAAAGAACCTCAATTTACCTGACGTGTCGCTAGAAAAAGCAGCGGACGCCAAAGAAGGAGAAGCCAACTATTACTTGAAAGAACAGAGCGCCGAGCCCAATACCCAATGGTTTGGCAAACTGGCTGAACTTGAGGGAATGCTGGGCAAGCCCGTTGAAGAACATCAACTCAAAGAGGTGTTAGCCGGTAGCCTGAACGACCAAACGCTTAAAACCCAAAACAGCAACGCCCGCAACGGTTTTGACTTTACCTTTTCGGCGCCTAAATCCGTCAGTTTACTTGCACTCGTGGGCGGCGATAAACGCTTAATGACAGCACACGATGACGCGGTAAAATTCGCGTTATCGCATATCGAGAAAGATGCGGCGCAGGCCAGACAAACCAACCCTGATACTAAAGCGACGTCCTTTGAAAACACGGGCAATTTGCTGTTTGCAATGGTACGCCACAAAACCAGCCGTGAAGAAGATCCGCAGCTGCACACCCACTCACTCACCGCCAACATGACCAAGGACAGCGAGGGCACATTGCGCGCGCTGGCAAGCAGCTTTAAACAAAAAGGCGGCATCATCAATGGCACAGGTGAGCGGGTTTATAACCATCAAAAATACTATACATCGCTGTATCAAAGCGCCTTAGCCCGCAGTGTTGAACAAGCGGGTTATCAAACTCGTTCACTGGGTAATAATTTGTTTGAAGTGGAAGGTGTGCCGCAGTCCTTACTCGATACCTTTTCAACCCGTAGCCAGCAAATCAACGAACAAACCCAAAGCTTAGGTTTAGACTCACAAGCCGCGCGGGACGTGGCCGCAAAGGACACCCGCAAGAGCAAAGCCTATACCAGCGAAGCCACCTTGTTTGAACAGTGGAAGAACAAAGCCAATGACAGCGGCTTTAACCTGACGGGCTTTGTAACGGACAGCATGTCGCGAGAAACATCACTCAATGCGTTAGCGCTCAAACCCGCCGCTATCGATGCGGTGAGTCGCGCGATTGAGCACGCCAGTAACACCCAAAACCGTTTTAATTACGCGAAATTAGTCGAATCAGCCACGCTTGAATTTACGCAGGGCCAGAAGCTCGATGCGCTCGATATAAAATTGGCACTCGATAAGCACATTGAAGATGGCGCACTCATTCCGCTTGATAAAGAGTCTGCGACCTTTACCAGCGCCGCCCACCTCAAAGCAGAAACCAACCTGCTAGAGAGCATCAAGCCAAAAACGGCCAACATGCGCCAAGTTGTCGATACCAACACGCTTCAAGGCAAAGGCTTAAATGCGGACAACCAAAAGAAAGTCTCTGAACTGTTCGCCAGTACCAAACAAGTTAACCTAGTGAACGTCTTTGGTAGCAGTGAACAGCTCGCAACCGCCCTATTAAATGTCGGTGAGGCCAACGGTAAACGTATTCACATCATTACCCCTGACATGAAAAGCAAACTGCAAACCAGTGAACGAGTGCAACGGGATTCATCGACAGTGGTGAAGTGGATAATGAACCACTTCAAACCCGACCACACCCATACACTCAGCAGCTTTACTAAAACGGCCAACAACACAAACCGCGATATTTTAGTGGTTGAGAACGCCAATAAACTCGGACTCAACGAGGTCAATGCCTTACTCGCGCAAGCCAAAGCGGGCAACAGTAAAGTGATTTTGCTCAATCACGCCAATGCCAAGCAAGGCATGAAAGCCGGTAACGCTATCGAGGTACTCAAGAAAGGCAACGTAAACGAAAGCAACTGGGTCGCCACCAAACAAAGCAACACGGCCATGCGACTGCATGAAAGCAAAGACAGTGACAGGGTTAACCTGATTGCAAAAACTTACGCGCAACTGCCCGAGAAGCAACACACCCAAGTCATTGCGGGCACCCATAAAGATGTGAAGCAGCTTAACAGCGCCATTCGCGCAGAACTGCAAAATCAAGGTGATGTATCGCGCCTTGGGCTCAACATCCCTACCCTTAACCCCGTGTTCTTATCCGCGCAGCAACGGGAAGTCGTCGGCCAGTACACCAAGGGCATGGTACTCACCCAATGGCAAAAAGTCGGTGGCCGCAATCAACAGCAGCAATTGACGGTGGACAGCATTAACCGTGATAACAACACTCTCACGCTGATAGACAAAAACGGTAAAGCGTCCGAGATTAACCCCAGCAGCAAAGCATTTAAAGCCGCAGAGTACGGGATCGCTAAACCGGACAATTTACATATCGCCAACGGCGACAAACTCATCATGGCCACAAACCATCAAGACAGTGGTTTGAGCAAACAAATTTATACGATCAACGCCCTGTCCAAAGAATGGGTCACGCTCAAAGACGAAAGCGGCAAACAACACAGCGTTAAAGCCAGTGCATTGCACCATGCGCCGCTCAATCATGGTTACGCCACCACGCCAAGCAATGCGAGCCCTAATGCAAGTCACCACATCGTCAACATTAAAGCCTATAGCGCCTCTAAAGAGTGGTTACATGACACGCTGACACAAGGCATCAAACACATCGATATATTCACCGACAAGGCACAACAATTTGATGACCGGTTAGAAAAAAGTGAGGTGAAACCATCCAGTATTTCGCGCATCATGCAAGCCGCTGACATGCCAGAAAAGTTCGTGAATAGCCAAACCACGGCCCTGCTCACCCAAGATGTGACCGCAGCACTGAATGCCATTGGTGCCCAGCATCAAGACAAAGGGCTTATTCACAATGCCGTGGACTTTGCCATCCAGCACATTAGCGAGAAAGAAGCCGGTTACTCACAAAAAGAACTGATTATTAATGCGATCAAGTACGCCTTTGAGGAAAAAGGCACCAGCATTACCCAACATGAAATCATCAACACCCTGCAACACATGGCCACGCACAGCACAGACAAAAGCGCGCCACCACTCCTGAGCGCCGAATACCACGACGGCACCCGCTGGACAACCCAAGCCGCCATCGATACCGAAGTGCGTATTTTAGACAGACTGCAAGCGGGCAAAGACCAACTTGCGCCCCTGACCAGCGTTGAACTCGCCGCGCAGGTACTCAGTCAAAATCAAAACCTGACCGATGGCCAAAAGGACGCGACCTTACTTATCACCACCACCAAAGACCGTTTTGTGGCAGTTCAAGGGTTAGCGGGTACGGGTAAATCGACCATGCTTGAAACGGGTATCGAGTTGGTTAAACAAAGCGAATCCCTTCTCAACACGCAACCCAATAAGACACCGACACAATTCATTGGTCTAGCGCCAACCCACGCCGCCGTAAACGAGCTCAAAGACAAGAACGTCGAAAGCCAAACGGTGCAATCGCTCTTAAGTAACTTTTTAAGCCAAGAGGCAAAACCAGACCAATACGCCAACACCGTGTTTTTGGTCGATGAAACCTCAATGACTAGTAACGCCCAAATGGATAAGTTCACCCATTTGATTGAGACAACAGGCGCGCGCGCCGTGTTCTTGGGTGACACTAAACAGTTAACCTCCCAAGAAGCGGGTAAACCTTTTGAACTTGCGTTAAACAAAGGCGCAATCAATAGCGTCACCATGAAAGACATTGTGCGCCAACAGAACAGCACCTTACTCAGTGCCGTGCATAATATTGTCGATCGCCAAGGCGAAAGCGCTATTGATAAAATTCAGCAACAATTACCCTTTGACCAATACACCGCGCCCACAGCGAACGACGCGGTAACGCCCGAAAAGCAGGCTACCGCTAACATCAATCAAAGCTTGAATATCATTTCAACTTTGCAGCCGCTAACTGATAACCCAAAGAAAAACCAGCAACTGGCGACCGAAGCCCTGCCCGCCACTGTGGCACTGGAATACTTGGCCAGAACACCTAAAGCGCGTGAAAATACCCTTATCATTGCGTACACCAACAAGGAACGCGACGACATTACCCACGAAATCCGCCAAGGGTTACAGCAACAAAAAAGCCTCAGTGCCGAGCAATTTAACGTACCGAGATTACGTGGAGTCCATGCCAGCAAGGCCGAACTGGCGACCATGTTGCCCTATCAGCAGGGGTTAATCCTGACGACCAGTAAAGACAGTTATTTTGAAATTATGAAGGTCGATAAGCTCAATAACATGCTCACCCTCGCGGATATGAAAACCGGCGAGGAAAAGCATTTCTTCCCCAAAAATCATGGCCACAAATTCACGAACCTGTGGGCTAAGAGTGAGCAACCTCTCGCAGAAGGCGACAGTATCATGCTCCGCAAAAGCGATATTGACCGTGAAATGCAGGGCAACAAAACCTATACCGTTAGCAGCATTGACGATAAACAAATGCAGCTCAAATCCACGGATAACCACACATTAGCGCTCTCAACCAAAGAGTTGAAAGATGCTCATTGGGATTACGCCTACACCCGCACCGCCGATATGGCGCAAGGGGCAACCTATGAGAATGTCATTACTGCGATTAAGGGCCAAGGTGCATTAACTAACGTAAGGCGCGCTTATATTGATATCACCCGTGCCAGTAAGCACGTAAAAATCATCACCGATAACCCGCAAAAAATGATGCTCTCATGGGTGAATAACGATCCCAATAAAGTCTCAGCACTTGAGACAAGAGATAAGTATTACCCTGAACATACTCCGCTATTTAATGACAAACCCTTGCCGCAGGAAAACCCAAAGTACCTCGATGTGAATGGATATGTGGATCTAAAACTGATGGCCACCGAGCTAAATGCCAAGCTTCCGGCCTACAGTGAATCACTTGCAACGCAGCTTTTAGGTGAGCCGAACCGCGATAAATCAGACAAAGATAACCTGACATTTGGCAAAGAAGGGAGCCTAACATTGACCACAACGGGCCAATATCGTGGCTATTTTAAAGACTGGAAAACCGGCGATAAAGGCACCCTAATTAACCTGATTATGGTCGCTGAAAAATGCAGTTATAAAGATGCACTTTATAAAGCCGATAAAATGATGAACGAACCCGATAAATATAATCTGGTAAAAAACCCACAGCATGATGAATTAACACATGCCATTCCGGTTAAGCAAAGCCAATTAGAAGCGCGCGCGAAGCAATACTTTAATGAAGCGAAACCTATCGAAAATTCAATCGCACAAACCTATTTAGCCAAGCAAGGTATCGAGGTTACGCAGCATGAAAACTTACGGTTTCACGATGCCGTTTATTCGTCAGAAAAACGTGGCACCTTCCCCGCATTAATCGCGAACATCACCAATGACAAGAGTGAAACCAAGGCAGTAGAAATCACTTACCTTGATAAATCCAGTGGTGACATTGCAGCGCTTAAAATAAATAAGCGCATACTCGGCTCTAAATCGAGGAACAGCACAACGATCAACAAAGGCAATAATTCAGACTATAGTATTGTCGCTGTCGGCGTAGAGAATGCGCTTAAGATAAATGCTGATAATAAAAACGGGGCTGACGTTATTGCGCTAAACAATAATAATGACACTAAAACATTCAACACAAATGAATTACGCGAAAACGTGATAGTGGTACTTGATACTAATAATTCACAAGACACTACAAAACTGGCAAGTGACCTTACGGATAAATTCAGCAAGGAGAATATATATGCGGTTATTATTGAACCCAGCCTGATACCTGACGGCTTAAACAAAGTCGAAACGACCAAGCAATTAGTCAACGAAGCGATCTATAGCATAACGACAAAAGATAATACCCTATCTAAAGCCATTCAATCATTGAGTCATGATATTGCAGGCACAAAAAATATCACGATGAAAGATGACAGCACTAACGTAACGACGAATAAAATAAAGCACGATGAACACTATCAACATTTAGCAATGGATAGCCACCGTTCAACGACGAAAGAATACTCCCCCAACATCGACAATCCTAAATTGGATATTGGGGAAAAGACCATGTAATGAATATATAAAGAGGACACTTAGTCCTCTTTATTTTCGCCTGCTAAGATCTGCTCAACTTTTTCCTCTGCCTTTCTCATAGTGCCCTTATGCTTAATACCTGCATTCTGTATATCTACAGGAGCCGCATTGTATGTCTGGTAATAGACCAAACTGCTAGTGTGTTGTGCCTTAACTGTATAGGTCAAAATAACCTCTAACAGTTCGCGAGTAGATAACCCCTCGGCATCATCTTTATGCTCAAGAATACGCAGAGCAAACAAGATCAAATCTCGCGCGGCGGCAGCATCTTTTTCTAAACCCTTCTCTTCTCGATAAGCAACAATCTTGGCATAGAGATCTGCATCGCAGGGGACTTGCACAACTTTACTTCTGGCCATAGTGACATTATCCAATGTATTAAAAGTGTATTAACAACGTATAGGTTTGCATTATAACTGTATTAACCAGTGTATTAAAGTTTAATACACCCACAAATTGAGTTAATGAGCAATTCCTTTATAAACATCACGTTAACACTAAATAATACACATGGTATTAATACTGTATTAATCCGCCTGAAACCATTGGTACAAGGGCCTTTAATACGATTGTATTATTTTATTAATACACCTTTAATACAATTTAGTGCAAAATCGAAATGAATTTTCAAAAAAAAATATTTAAACTATTTTGATATTTAAGCAATTAATTTCAATAACTTACACAACAGACAACCATAAGAATTGATTTATCAATTCTTGCGTGGGGTGTGGTTCTTTTCTCAAGGTTCCAACTTCACTATTTCGCCAGGATTTTGCACTTTTCATTTTTTGGGGATTTTTTGGGGGTTTTCGATTTTTGCTAGGCGGCTGCCGTATGAAGCGGCAAATGTATAGGGGGATTTTCAGACCAAAAAAACGCACTCAATGAGTGCGTTTTCTGCAAGCGTGGCGGCTTAATATTCGCTTGGCAATAATGCTGTGGTTCGAGACCTATCCGCCTCGGTAATAATCCAAATCTTAATCCCTGCAAACAAATAGGATGATATTACCCGTTCATTATTTCGAAGTGCGTGATCATTAAATTGCCGATCCTCATCAGGCACGAGCCCCCAATCTCCCAACGCGTGACGGTAAAATAATACCGCAAGTTCTTCATTGCTTGAATTTTCGATTAGCGCAAGTACGCCTTGCGAGACATACCCAGCACCAAGCCACGCTAACACCCTCTTTTCTCTTGCGGCTTTTTCTTCTTTTGTTTCTAACATAAAAATCCCATTACTATTTATTTAAACTGAACTCGTTAAACTAGACGGCTTTTTATTTATAACGTTAATTAGATTAAATATTGATGTGCCTTAGATGCTGCGCTTATCCCTTTTAACCTTTCTAGCCAACTTGCTATATAGAACTCATGTTGAACGTTACCGTTAACATTTAACCAAACCATTAAAAGAACTTGATCCTAATTCAGTAAATGACTTTTAAAGTGGGTAATCATATGAGCGAAATTTAAATCCTTTATTTCTATAAAAACGATGTTAAAAACCTACGTAGGACGTTAAATCATGCAATACCGTCACATAAAAATCGCAATACTTTAAATAACAAAAAACTGGCATAGTACATTGAGTGATGGCAACACAATCCCCGCCGTACTTCTCCGATTATTTACTCAAAAAAATTTATTATAAAAAATCTACATATAACAAGGTGAAATTAATATTATTTCATTCTATCGCGCCAACTTCTGAAATTTTTAAAGCCTCAATCTCCTCTATTTAAAACCAGTTATGGATTAGATGGCGGCAGGGCCGCCACTTTAACCATTAATAATTAGCAAGGATTTCACATTTTGACAGCTGCTACTTTTCTGCCAACTTGCCTATCAATTGTTTTGCGCTGTAAATGGCATTAGGTGTTATTTTACGAACCCAAGCTTTAGAATATCGCGACCATTTAAAAGCATAGTTTTTTATTGTTAACCGTAGCGCCTCGCTAGGTATATCATCAAAAGTGATTTTAATGCGGCCATCTTCCTCGTATAGCGCCCAAGAAAGCCCCTCAATCTCTCCACTTGCGCTTAATGGTGCTTGATTGTGTAACTTTTCCAAATCTTCAATTCGATCCCTTACGGTGCGAATAGTCGCGCTGTTATTTGCGATTGAGTAACTAGCAAACCCTACCCGACCGCAAAAATCCCCCTTTAGTAATTCTTCCGCTTCTTTTTCGGTTAGCTTATGCGTTTGCGTCATGTACTCGATTTTGTCGGCGTCCGTCATATGCTTAGAGCGGATAACTTTATTGATCGCTTTCATCGTTTCTTGTGAACGCTCCAAGCCTGCGAGTTTTTCTTTTAGTTTGGCGATAGCTTCGGGATCATCCGATGCAATGCCATTAGTGCCAACGCTGGCCGCTCTGTCAGCGTAATAACCCGCTTTTTTGCTTGCCGCAACAGATTTACCCATATCATTAAAAATCTTGTCTGCGTGGCGTCTAGCGCGTCCCTCGCTATGGTGCCCCACTAAAATCGGCTGGCCGAACGGAATACAAGAAGCGAGACTTCTAGACGACTCATAAAATTTGTTTGATTCTGCCGCCGCTTTGCTTGAGGCGTTCTCTAAGCGGTCGCGCTTGCTTTCTAGGCGATCTTGGAAATCGCCAAAACTAACCACTTTGCGGGTGTTGTCATCGTTTGGCGGTGTTGGCTCTGGGGCTTTTGAATCATTCGACAACGGGCATAAATAGCCGTCTAACAATGCCTGTTTAACTTGTGCATAGGTAAAATGCGGCTTGTTCGCTTTGGCTTCTTCAAAGGTTAAAACAATATCGTTAGAAAAATGGTAAGGACAATCTGAAAAACGCACTTTAGTTAATACACCATCAACAACGGCTAGATAAATTTCTAGCTGTGAGTATTCTTTTTCGTACCTGCGCCAAAAGAAATCGATATCAACGATCTGAGGGGCATTATTATTAAAACAATCATCCATCCCCATTGATTGGGTTCTCAGTTCAATTTTTGTCGCCATTGACAACAACACCTCAATTTTATTTTTTGCGTTTTTGCGCAGCTTTCCAGCCTTAAAGCCTTTCAATGTATCGTGCTTGTGAGAGCCTGCTTGAATCTTGTGGCTGGCAGGTGAAATGCTGGCTTTAGTGTGAGTTGCTTGCGCTTGAATTGAGTTTGTCATTGCTGGTTTTCCTGTCGTTTAAATATCGTTCTCGTCTTCGCCTAACTTCCTGACTCATTTCACGTTCTGACAGACAAGGGCGCGCAGCGGCGAAGCGAACCCTTTTCGGGCAGGTTGTTAAATGAGACAGATAAGAAGTGGCAGCGCAGACGTGAACGGTATTGACAGGGAAACGATGACAAGCGAGAGGCCAGCGCACGCTTACTCACACTTTAGCCGGCAATGAACCGGACTGTGCTTTGCTGTTGCGTTAGGGATTGTCAAGCAGGAACGTAGAGCCACGGCAAGCTTGCTTGCCATTAGTGGATCACGTTATCGCGGGGAGCGAAGCGAAAAGCCCGACCGAAGGGAACGCCCAAGTTCATCCGTGGTGTTTAGATGACATAGCGCCACAGCAACCAATAGACGATTGACCGCCGAGGCACATTTCAAAGCACACCAAGGGGTATTGTCAGATAAACGGAAAAGGGCGGCGAAGCCGCCGCTTGTTTCGCGTTTTGCGGGGAGCTAACAGAGGGAGACAGCGCAGACTATAACCCCACGCTTTTTTGAACCGCCCTTTTGATAAACTCATTCGTGCTAGTTGATGCCTGAAATGCCGCGATAGACGCAGCCAAATGCAAGTCATGGCCTAATCTGACATTAAGCGATCCCTTACAAGGCTTCTCTGGTTGAATGTCCTGTTGAGCACAATCAGCAAGATAAGCGTTAGTCGCCTCTTGAAAGGCTTGCTCTAACCCTTTGGCTGTTTCGGCTTCATAGTTGATCAACGGTGAAATAAATAGCACCTGCCCAAACAGAATATTATCCTCTGGGCTGATTTCTACAGAGCCGTGATAACCCTTATATGTCATTGTATTTTGCATCATAGTTTCCCCCATTCGGTTAATTTGTCTCTCACTTGGCGCAATGCGTAAGCCTTTAATTCATTTTTAGGATGCGGTTTATGCAGGTTGATTAACTCCTTCGGAATGCCATTATCAAACTTAACCCTCGAACCATCACCCTCGACTTGTTGATAGCCGAGCACTTTTAACGCCCCCGCTAATTCATTCCAAGTCAGTGTTTTGGACGATTTGAGCTTTGCTAATAATTTATCCGTTTTCGTCATAATGCCCCCTGCGATATAGGGGATCATTATACCAAATCAACCGCGAAAAGTGCAACTATATATAGTTGCAAATGAGGTATTTTCGAGACTTAACCTATCGAATGGTTTGAACTTAATACGAAAAAAACGAAGTGGGTCATGATGTGAATTAACGAGAAAGGGGAACGCATGTTCCCCTGTAAGACGTTCAGGCTGCTTACACAAACTGCCCTTGCAGATCCTTAATTCTCACTATCGAATAGCAACTAGCACTCTCTAAGCATTTAGCGCGAGCCCTTTCGATATTGATCGCTGAATCAATAAAATAGCATTTTTTTTGGGCAATATCGTTTTCGGAGTCATAGCCAACAATAAAAAAGCGGGGGGAATATTTAACCTCGTCCACGGTATAACGGATCGCCTGACCTGTCGCGGATTCGTGATGGCCAATGTACCCGATCCCGTTAGCATTCAAATCAGCCATGTGGCTACTGACAACCGATGTTGCATAGTCCGCAGGCCAACCCGTTGCAGGGGTGCGACCATATAAACGTTCATGTTTATAATGCCCTTGTAAATAGGTGTTCATTTCTTCAAACGTCACTGAGAGTTTGCGCATATCATATCGCCCCCGTGTTAGTGGCCAACTCAATGCAGCCCCCTTCCATCACAAACCAAAGGGCATGATGTGTATAGGAATCGCTTATCTCCCCGTCAGCCTCCACCGACACATAAACCGTTGATGTGATCCCCGAGGGTAAAGACCACATGATTGAAACGTGCTTATTTCGATAGTTCTGACTTAACGCCCCCATTAGTTCATCAAGTGAGAGGCATTGCGTATCGTTGCCAAAATTCTTAATCACGACAGGAAAACGAACCGAAACCCGTTTTTTGTCAGTGCTAAACACATTGAAACGCACGCGATAATCAATACTTGCGCCATTGCGTCGAGGTTGATCGATTGATACGACATTTTGAGCCACTTTTGCCGCGACTAAGAATCGTTCAACCGCTTCAAACAACAACCCCTGTGAGTAGGGATACCATGCCTCATTAGCCACCCCTTCAAGTCCGAGGCCGCAGAAGTGAAAGAAATTCATTTCAGTTAAAACAATGATCGTCAACTCGCCCCTTTTTTGCTGTTGAATATCGTCTTTGGAGAGCCTGCTTGTCGCTTGTAAGCTGGCTTGCTCGCTGAAAGGCTTAGTGTGGCTTGCTGGGGTAGTGATTGAGTGTGTCATGGGCTGCTTGCTCCGTTTGGGGTCTATCATCTTCGTTTTCGCCTGACGTCCTGCTCGCTCGCCATCGTTCTGATTGACAAGGGCGCGCAGCGGCGAAGCGAACCCTTGGCAAGCGGGTTGTGGTGAGCGACAGATTAAGACGGAAGCGTAAACGAAAGGGATAGAACCAGGAGCGGCCATGACGGTGAAATGAACGACCAGCTTAGCCACACTTGCCGCGCAGTGAGTAGGACTGTGCTTGGCGGTTTGGTTGTTGCGTTAGGGATTGGCAAGCAGGAACGTAGAGCCACGGCAAGCTTGCTTGCCATCAGTGGATCACGTTATCGCGGGGAGCGAAGCGAAAAGCCCGACCGGAGGGAACGCCCAAGTTCATCAGTGGTATTTAGATGACATAGCGACACAGCAGCCAATAGACACTCAAAGTAAATAGATTGACCGCCGAGGCACGTTTCAAAGCACACCAAGGGGTATTGTCAGATAAACGGAAAAGGGCGGCGCAGCCGCCGCTTGTTTCGCGTTTTGCGGGGAGCTAACAGAGGATAATGGAGCGACCTATCGGCGGCCAATAAAAACGAGTCTGAATGCGGCTGCGCCGAAATAAAGGACAGAAATGGCAATGAACAGCCAACAAATCACCAAGAGTAAATTATTCAAGAATGCCATAGTCATTTTATCAACTTAAATACTTTGCGATTAGCGGCGGTTTTGGTGTTATCAGTCAACGGCCAAATTTCCCAAGGAGAATCAACGCCCGTGCGACTTCTGAGAAAGCTATCTCCCTTGCGCCATTGAAACTCTTCGTAATCAATACACCACTCAAACACTTCGCCCTGTTTGACGGACTTGAGATCACTTATCTTCACAATTTCTATCGCACGTTGAGACATGGCTAAATTTCCTTGTCGTTATCCATTTCTTCATCTTCCCACTCGATGAGGCGGTATTTTTGAAACTCTGGATGCACTTTAAGCTGCTCGTGAACATCGGCAGGGATGTGAAAATTTAGCTCACCCGCTTCAATCGAATATTTCAAACACGCTAAGCCGTCATGCTCAAGCCCTGACTCATCAATCACGCGCTGCACTTGGTTTGCTTGGCATCGATACCGCGCACCCGCGACAACCACATTCACCGCGCCAGAGGGCATAAAAATCATCGTCACTGGATAGTGATGGCCACCAAACAGATTCACAAAGGAAAAGCTGGCGCGATTGGGTTGGCGCGTACAACTCACGATATTGTTGATTGGCATGATAACGCCCTCACTGTGTTGCACTGGAATAATGTGGATCGGTTCATCAGCTTGTACGGCTTGCTCATAGGCTGCGACAACCTCGGGATTATCCATAAGCTGCGCTTTCACCTCTGAAAATGGAATACCGGTTACTTTGCCCATATCAATCTCCCACTTTTGAACACGATCTTACTGAGTCAGCGCTGTTCATTAACTTATCAGCCGCCTTGGCTAAGAAGTCCGAACGGTCTTTGAACTCGCGATGAAACGCCACAAAGCTATCGATACGTACAATCTGCGATTCTGACAATGTGATATTGAGGCGTTTTTGTTTCGCTTTAAACGCCTCTAATGGCACCTCTAAAGCCAGCCATTGGTCGAACTTAGGATGCAATGCCTGATAGTCGCGATAACCTTCATTCAAGCTATCGACTAAATGACCATCGTTGATCACTTCCTCGGCCATTAATAAAATGGCTTCTTTAGCCTTAAACAAGATTTCTTCTTGGCTATCCGCCGCCGAAAAACAGCCATAGCCTAATTTTTCAAATACGGGGATAACGATACCAAACGCCTGCATTTCATCAGCAGGGCTTTCGATCCCGACCATAAATAGCATGGTAAAACCTCTGCGTTAACCGTTGAACCATTATACACACACATACACACAACTCAATTTATTTAGTTAATTTTTGCGCAGATTTACCCTGAATTAACAGGGTAAATCGGCATCAGTATGCGGTTTAAAATCCAGCGGGCATCAACGCATCAAAGTAGGCTTTTTGTGCATCATCTAGCCCTTTTCGCTCCCCGTTCACTAAGCTATCAACCTGATTTGCTAAATCCTTTTTCTTGAGTGCGGCGGCTTGTAATGCCCACTGCTCACCCATGACAGGCTGAGCCATATCAATTAAACAAGACAAGCTCACGCGCTTAAAGAAGGTTTCTGCCGTAGGTCGCCAGTAGTTAGACCATTTCACATCGAGGGTCGAAATAACGGCCTCAGCGGCACAATGACTATTATCAATTGACGCCTCGAACATGGAAGCCGTGGCGTAAGCGACCTGCTTTTCTTTCTCTTTTACATCGAGAGCGCAAAAAGCGTTAAAGCGTTCAGCGACCGTTGGCAGACCAACCCACACTAAATTTAGGCTGGCTTTTACACCCTCGATTAACTGCACCGCTTTATTATCTGTGAGCGCCCCCGTTTTAGGATGACAAGTGGTGTCGTTAACGCTGATATGCAGTGGACGGCTGCCATAACGTGAGTCAGTGAACGCGCTTACACAGACAGAGAAATGCAGCGTATCAAGCGCAACGCTTGGCGCACTCATTAACGCATGTTTCGTGATAATCAAACGCTGTGCGCGTAAATCGTCATTGAGCGCAGCGGAATAGCCGCTTGCATCCTTATCTTCAATTTTTTTCACGTCACCCACGTTGAGGGGGTCTGATTGCACACTGGCTTGTAATTGTGCCAACGCCTTTTTGTCGTCTTTATGCACTAACCCAATATAGATACTGACAGGCTCAGCATAACTTTTTAACACGAGCATACACCCCGCTAGCGCCATTTCAGCGGGATCATACTCACCCTCTTTTGAGTCTAGAAGCCCAAACCCTGCAAGTTCATCGTATTCAGAAACTAACTTTATCTGTGTCCACTTCCAGCCACGCGCGATTAACTTTGCTGCTTCGATTTCCAATTTTGCGGTCGCTAATGATTCGAGCAACGCTTTATCATCAAGATAGACTTCATCACTGAACAAGTCTGAGGTCACAACCCCGCCCGCTTTTTCGTATTCTTCTTGGCCAACAAACTGAGCCAAATAGTGATCAGCATTCACAGCGGCGTCTTTAAGCATATTGCGGAACTGGTTTTCGTTGTAACGTCTATCGCCTGCCAGCTCCCACACCTCGACTTGTTTTTCGATACTGGCAATGGTGAATATCATCACGACATCAAGCGACACGTTCCCCGCTTTGTACGCATCGAGCACAACAGGGGCGACCATGCTTAACTTCATGCGCTGCTGCACGAATTTCGCTGTTACGCCAAACCGCGCCGCAACATCAGCAATGCTCGCGCCCTGATTCACCATGTCAGCAAAAGCGTGAAATTCATCGACTGGGTGCATCTTTGCGCGTGTGAAGTTTTCAGTCATTGATAGCTCGGTGGCATAGTTGGCCACTTCTTCGGCTGTCAGCAACTTAACAGGCACGAGCGTTTTCGGTTTCAGCTTATTATTTTTAACGGCTTTAATGAGCTGTCTCAGTCTACGGCCACCGCCCAACACAGGGTATAAGCCTTGCGCGTTCATGGGCTCGACGATCAGATTTTGTAAAATGCCATGCGCCAAAATGGAGGCATACAACTGTTCATCGTCAGCCTTTGACGCATTTTCTTTACGCACGTTCTTCTCAGACAACACCAACTGGTTAATCTGCAATTGCAGTAACACGGGCTTTGCTGTTGAAGCCAATGCCACCACAGAGTTAGCCGCTATTGCCGATTTTTGAGCAATATCGGGCTTGTGAGAGCCTGCTTGAGTCTTTGGGCTGGCAGGTAAAGTGGTGGCTTTAGTGTGAGTCGCTTGCGCTTGAATTGAGTTTGTCATTGCTTGTTTTCCTGTCGTTTAAATATCGTTCTCGTCTTCGCCTAACTTCCTGACTCATTTCACGTTCTGACAGACAAGGGCGCGCAGCGGCGAAGCCTCCCTTGGCGGGCAGGTTGTGAAATGAGACAGATAAGAAGTGACAGCGCAGACGTGAACGGTATTGACAGGGAAACGATGACAAGCGATAGAGAAGCGCACGCTTACTCACACTTTAGCCGGCAATGAACCGGACAGTGCTTTAGGACGTTGATGTTTGCTTTTGTTTGGGGCTTGGTGGTTGCGTTAGGGATTGGCAAGCAGGAACGTAGAGCCACGGCAAGCTTGCTTGTCATTAGTGGATCACGTTATCGCGGGGAGCGAAGCGAAAAGCCCGACCGAAGGGAACGCCCAGTTTAAGACCAATCTCCGGTGAGCTGTTTTACTTCAGTTTCGCGAAGACAAAACGCCGTATTAATCGACGTTAGATTATCAAACTTCTCACGTTGAGTGAGCGCAGGATCTTGATCTATTTTACGCTCCGCGCCGGTCACTTGGATTAATAGCGTATCTAAATTCTTACTGGCTTTAAACTTACGCAGCCAAACCAAATCCAGCTCTGACAAGGTGTTATTATCAATGTAATTCATAGCTTCTCGTATATTTACCAAATATTGGCTTGCTGACAGCGAGTTTTGACGACTTCATTTTCATTGAGCTGAATGGCGGCAATTTTTTTAGCCCGCTGGCACTCTTGGACATTCACCGGATATTGCTTATCCCACGCAGTCATTAACTGCCGCTGCGACTTACTCATCGAATATTTAGGATAACTTTGGTTCATATACAGATAGGACCGAGCAATGCGCCCTCTAGCGGCTTCGGGAGGTTGAGCTTTGCTGCCATCAATGCGCATATCACAGGCACCAAAATCAGATTTAGCCGACGGTAACAAGGCAAAATTGTAATTACTGCGCAGCGCATTCACAGCGCCAATGGCCGGAAACAGATTGTGCATATCCGCTTGCATGTATCGATACTCAACATTCATTTTCTCGGCACACTTGCGGCCCTTGAACGACTTACCTTTGCTATCGATACATTGCTCATGGCCATCACGCCACTCACTGAATGCCTTACCAAAATTTTCGGCGGGTACAACGTGTTCCCATTCGATTTTTTTAGCGCGCGCTAAATGCGTTTTAGTAGTAAATCCTGGCGGAGATATTACCTGCCCTTTTGCGTCAAATGCAGCACCGCAATAGAGGGTTTCCCGCTGATCTTGATAGACCGATAACAGCTGCTTTTTAGCCTGATTAAACGACTGATTCGTCGTATTGGAAGCAACAGAAATAAAGGGCCAGAAAGCAATAAAACAGACCAATCCACGGATCAACTTTGTACCTCATTTAACTTAAACCAATCTCGCAATACCAACCTACTCAAAGAAGCGTCCGAGGACGCTAAACATTTGATAATTTATCAATATAACTGGAGATTTCTCTCTAAATCCACGGATAAACTTAAATTTCCAACATCTACACCTAATTCTCGAAATAAATTTTGGAATGGAGTAGCTGCAATGCTATGTGTGCTGAAGAGCGAAGAATCCTTAAACACATAATTTTCTATACGTCCTAACAACTCTACATCGTGAATGAACTTCCTTCTATCCAGAAAAAATTTTTCCACTAACAAATTAAAGTTATCTTCTCTATACAGAGCTGCAATATCAGTCCATCTTATTGACGTAATCCTTCCGGTTTCAACCAGATCGCTTAGTACGCAACAAATGATATATATTCTATTTTTGGCTTTATTATTGTAGATCTCATCTGCTAAATAGATAAAAAGATATGATAAACCATCACATAAGTCGTAGTAGTTCCGATAGCGTAAATACTCAGCATTTTCAACACCTTTCAATAGAGAAATGAGTTGTGGACGCCAATCAATATAACTACCTGTATACCAAGGCTTTGACATTTGCTCAATGTTGAAAAACATGCTCTGCGTGAAGTTTGGAATATAGAATGACAATATTTCAAATGCTCTTTCGTTATTGAAATCCCAATCATTCATAACACGCATTTGCGCAATATGATCATTCTTAGTTAGCAAATAATTGAGAGTATTATTGTTATCGTAGCCAAGTATTTTGGCATATATATCCGATGCAACACGCCCACCTACAACTTTTTCTCCGGCGACATGATTTATTGCGTGTGAAAGGAATTTTCTTCTGATTTTCAACTTTTTTTGATACATGAGTACAGCTCCGTAATTAACAGATTTAACTGACGCGCCACTCACGTCAGTCAATGCGTGTACGCATGAATTGACATTGTTTTTTTACAGTATTTTGTCCACGTGGCTTGGAAGCGGTAACTGAATCCCATATATACGATGCCAAAAAAAAGATTGAAAATCAATCAACTTCGATGAAAATTTGAAAAAACACCAACCAATTAAATTAGTAAAAACTAATTTAATTGCATCACAATTTTCGAACGCCTAGGAACTCATTAAAAAAATTGACACCAAGGATTCTTTAGGCAAATATACATGCAACCACTTAAGCTGGCGACAGAAAAAACGCTAAAAAATCTATAGAATTTTTTAAAGAATTAGAGAAGGAATTAGTTATGTCTTATGTTGACCCAAGCACTGTTATTTCACCTAAAACCTCAGTCAGTGCAGTTAGAGTGCTGGAAGATAAACAAGAAGGTAGTTTTTCAATTGCTAGAATACGTTACGATAATGAGGATGTTATTGCTTGTCGATGGAACGGTAGCGATTCAGAACCAAGTGGGCATCCCAATTCAAGAGGGATACCGACATGGTTTATCATTCCGACAGAAATTGAAAATGATATTTTACAAGGAGTAATAAAACGAGCGGAAACGGATAGATCTTTCATATTACAAGAATTAGTGGCTTTAAAAAAAGAACTATCAGATTTTAAACATACAGGAACAGGCACGCATATCACCATTTACCAACTAAAAAAAATTAGATCACTAACAGATGCCAATTTATTGGTCGAATTAGTGCGAACTGATAACGACCTAAAAAAATTGAAAGTTGATGTTTTTGATATGGACAATAAAGGAACAAGAACCAAGGATCCAATATCTCTTTTGGGAGAAAAGCTACATCTATCATTGGTGCGCCAAATTGATTAATGAAATTCTTCCCTAAATTACGGAGACTAGTCCTTATGATTTCGTTATTACGTAGCGTTCAGATCAGTCACATAATCCAGCTAGGTCTTAATCGTGGGTATATCTGACCAACGTGTGGTGTACTTCGGTGATAAAAACTGGCGACGCATAGCCCAATGCTGATCATTCCCCTGCGCTGCAACATGTAACACATCATGACCATAGCGCTGATTGAGCACATCGAGGACTTCCATTAATTTAGGATCACTTTTCGGTGCATTAAACAAATCGTGTTGCTGCGAAGCTTTGGCACAAAGCTCAAGTAAGCCAACCCCAATACGATAATAACGCACGCCTGGGCGATAGAGTTTTGATAGTGCCTCACTGACGGCGGCGCAAAGTTCACGGCTATCATCGGTCGCACAGGCAAACTGGACAACCTTCTTAAAATACACGGGCTGCTGATCATGCGGCGAGTTTGCTGCAAATACCACCATCGATTTACAGAGAGAACCTTGCTCGCGCGCCTTGGCCGCAGCAATACCTGCATGTTTGGCTAACGCTTGGTGTAAATAGTCACGGGTAGTTATTCGCTCACCAAGGCTACGTGTGGAAAATATTTGTTGCTTATCAGCTTTAGTATCATGCCACGTTTTACAGATCTGGCCATTGAGCTCGCGCACCGTTCGTTCGACTTCAATTGAAAAATGTTGTCGCGCCACTTTCGGCGCAAGTTGCGCCAAATCATAGGCAGTATGCACACCCAGTAGGCCCAGTTTTACAGTTATCTTACGTCCAATCCCCCAAACCTCATCAACTGACATCAATTTTAGAATTTCAATCCGCAGTGCATCGTTATCGATAACACAAACACCCTGATATTGGGCCAATTGTTTCGCGGCATGGTTAGCCAACTTAGCCAGGGTTAATGTCTCACCAACCCCCACACACACCGGCAAACGGCACTCACGCCAAACTGTTCGGCGCAACTGAGCACAATGTGCCGTTAAGTCTGCAATTGCAGCACAGCCTTTAAACGACACAAAAGACTCATCGATGGAGTACACGTATTGCTCGGGTGCGAAACGCCCGATCACTTGCATCATTTTTGCAGACAGATCTGCGTACAATTCATAATTAGATGAAAACACCTGCACATTATGTTGTTTGCACAGATATTGCTGCTCAAAGTAAGGTGCAAATTTTTTCACCCCTATGGACTTGGCCGCACGATTTATGGCGACACAACAACCATCGTTGTTACTGAGCACAATCGCGGGAAGTCCGCGCAGGTCGGGCCTAAAGACCATTTCACAGCTGACATAAAACGAGTTGGCATCAATTAGTCCGAACATGGTTGACTCAGATATCTTTCTAGCAGATTTGAATGCTCATGAAGTCGGATTGATTTGATGATCACCCCTTCAACCGAGAAGGTATCTGCATCATCGATAGCAATGGACGTCATGTTTTGCTGTTGATCGATAGAAACCAGTAAACGGCGTTTTTCATCGAGGAGCTTTACGGTAAATTCACCGTTATAACTCGCCACGACGATAGCCATGTTGCGACGTTGAGCGGCGCGGTCTATCACTAAAATGTCACCATGATAAATGCCTACCCCCTCCATCGAACGACCAGCTGCGCGGCCAAACCACGTAGAACTAGGATGCTCAACCAGCAGTTGATCAAGACTCAAGGGTAATTCTACGTAATCAGCCGCAGGGCTTGGAAACCCCGAAATTCCCGCACACGCATTGCATGTGATGAGTTTCATAGCACTAAAACACTGTATAAATAATCAGTAATAATAGCAGTAAATAAATAAAAATCTAAAATTTCGATCCTGCTGCCGGTTCCTGACTTTTTTCGGTGGGTAATCGCCGCGCTCTTTGCGGTGTTATCCACAAAAAATCAGGGTTCGGTGGCGAGTTGCTTTTCTCTTAAATGGTAATGTGTAATGGAAAATCGGTAAACAATGGCAGATATAGCCGCTTTTGTTGCATAAATCTGGTTAATACCCGCAGATTATTGGCCACTTGTTGCAGATTACTTGGTAAGCTCATGGCAACTGTCTAGAACCACGGTGAACAGCTCCTAGACAGCCAGCCCCCGCAAGGGGGCGTTCCATCTTTATAAGTGCCAAGAGACGACAAAGGATACAAATGACGATTAAGAGTGAGTATCTTCGTGTCATTTTAATTGGACATAAACGTGCCAGCAGAAGAACTGACACGTAATGGGACAAAACCTTGCTAGATTTTTTACTCTAATTCATTGGTTTCGGATTAATATTTGTAAGGCGATTATTGAACGTTAGTATTAAACCCGATAAACAAGCTATCCATTTTCTTGCATGAACTTAAGCGAGTGATCTCCAAAACTCATTTGGTCAAAACTCGCAGCAGACTGAGCAGCTAAAAATGGTAGAAGTGATCACTCTTAGACAGCAGAAGCGATCAATTGCACCAGCACCACCAATTAGTGGCGCAGCTCCCAATTTCGTACACGGCTGTTAAAGGCTGCCCACTTCTACTGGTCACGACTGCCCAAGCTGCTGGTTACATTGCCCAGTTTCAGGCGAGAAAAAGCTCTAAGGAAATGGGGCTGAAAAACACAAAAAATATGCCAGTCCTCATTATTTCTATTCTTATGCATGAACAAGCTGGATAATTATTTCAAGCTTTTTAAAAAGTCAGGATCAATCCATACTGACTCAACTTGTCCTTCTTTTAACTCGACACTATCAGGGTCAAACGGCATCAAGGCATCTAAAAATTCATAAATACTACTTGCCAACTTGATCATATTTTGTGGTTCTTCGTGATCCCAAAAATAAACTGATTGCCCTTGGTCAAGATCAATAACAACGTAATTACCACCTTCAGCCACTGCTACTGGGAAAACTCTTTTCCCAACATGATCCAAATATTTACACTCTCCACCAATTTTAGAGATTGGGATCAACTCATTAACTCCTGACTCATTATTTGGGCTTACAGTGAAAATATTTATTTCAGGCTTCGAACCATTGAACTCTAAAAAAAATTTTTTCAAGTCGTCAGGTATGGAATAACCCAAAGCCTGAGCCAAAAGCTCTATGTCTTTTGGCTCAATAGCTTTTGGTTTAGAAAATTTTACACTCATTAAGAAAACTCCCGAATTTATTGATTACGTAATACCGCAGCCCCACCTGTGTGACGGGCTGCGTTATGTATATCTTTTGGTATGAGTTGCATCGTTTTAGCGTTTTCAACGTGATGCCAAAGATACCCTTCTGGCGTATTTTTTAGACCGACAGCTTTATTAGCCATTGCTGCATCTTTTGCGTAGTTACCAGTCAACCCTTTAATGTCAACCTGAGCCTTAGAATAAGGTGAAAAATCAGGAAAACCTTTCTCATTGAACTTTACACCTGAAGGGTGAGTACTACCCGCATATTGGCTATTGACTGGCTTCCTTCCATTAATAAGTGGGATATTATCTGCACTCTCTGCCACACCAGACAGCCTCATCTCAACTGCTGTTGCATCATCTGCATGAGTAGCAATGGCCTTCATTGGCATTAATATGACACTTTTGAGCCCCAATCCTAGCAAATCATCAACAAAGATTGAAGGAATGACTTCACCACTGCCGCCACAAGGATACCCCCTACAAAACTCCGCCATCTGAACAACATAATCTGGTAATTTATATGGTTCTAAATAATTTGAAACAGAATTGATATACTGAATTGACTCCGCCGTAACGTCTGCCAACCCGTTCACCTCACAGGTCTGCAAATTTGTAGGCAATTTCTCTTGCACCAGAGCTGCGCCATTACTGATTTTAGTGGGTTCAGATCTGGTTTGCTTTTTCCCTGAGTCACCGGAGCCATACTCAATAGCTGAGCAGAATACACCACTCTGGCCTTTGAGGTGACTTCCAGTTGAGGAACACGCCGCATACCCCGTCGGATCTGTGCCTGCTAGCGGATTATTCATGATATAGGAGTACGGGTTCACGCTCTGGGTCGAGGTTGGACTCTGGATAAACGGGTCCACACTCATAAACCTGCCAAGGTTGTAATCGTAAATCCGCCCGTTCATATGAATTAACTGCTGTTCATTCAGATGTTCGTGGTCGGTGAAGCCGCGGCGGTTTTTGTTGGTGATATCCAAATCCTGCAACTTTGATTGCAGCGTATTTTTATTCACGATATCAGTACGATGCCCACCGCCTGTCGATGCGGTTCGCCCAAAGGGGTCAAAGTAGCGTTGACTAACAATATTACCATTTTGGTCGGCTAAGGTGGTGGCACTGCCGAGGCGGTCCTTGAGAGTAAATTGCAGCAAATGACTACGCTGAGAGGTATAGCTGAGTACCGCAATGTCGTCTAAGTAAGCACGCCAACTGCCATCACTGTCGGCTTCATAGTACTTATCGACATAATAAGTGGTCGTGGTCGCGCTGCCGACCGTGCGGCTTTGCTTGGCGCGCATATTATCGCTGCCATAGACAAAACTTGTGGTGGCACCGCGGCCTGAGACACTCAGTGGCTTATCCATGGCGTTGTAGGTCATAGTGAGACCATCACCCACACGTAAATTACCACGATTATCGTATTGAAAGTTTACTGTGGTGCCATTGAGTTTAGTTAGCTGGCACACTGCGTTTGGCTTGTAGCCACAGGCGCTGCCGCCATTACGGTAGGCAGTGGTGCTATTGGCACTGTAGTCGGTCTTTTTAAGGAAGTTACCGACCTTATCGTAGGCATAGTTAACCGTGGCACTAAAGGTCGGATTGGTATTGCTAAACTGATACTCGGTTAGGCGATTAAGCGTGTCATAACGGTAACTCTTAGTTAGGCCTGTCACCCCATCACGTTCACTGGTGAGATTCATAAACTCATCATAGCCATCATAGTACTGCGCATGAATACGCCCAAGCGGGCCATCCACCTCGACACTCGCCATGGTGCCTTCGCTGTAATAACTGCGTGATTCAGACATCACCCGGTTAGCAAGGTCAGCGCCAGTGATATGGCCAGCCTCATCCATGGCTGTAACTTGACGATAGAGATAGCCAGAAGCAGCATTGCTGGTCTGCTCGAGGTAACCATAATCGTTATAGCTATATTTCAGGGTTAAGCCATTGGGGTATTCGAGTGCCTTAGGACGACCATAGAAGCTATCGTATTGATGTTTAACCGTGCGACTCACTCCATCAACGGTCACTGTGGTTTGCGCCAATTGCAGCGCAGTTGTGTAGGCATAAGTGCGAGCGACGCCGTTTTCGGTTTCAGAGGTGAGCAAGCCTTGTTTGAGCGTGTCCCACACAAAGGTCGCTGTACCTGGTGCACTGCCGCCCGTGGTGGTTTTGCTGGTGACGCGCCCCAGTACATCGAGTACGTAGGTTTGTACCACGCCATTGGCATCGGTTTGCTTATCCAGTTCGCCTAGGCTGTTGTAACCAAAATGGGTAGTGCCTTGATTAGGGTCGATAACTTGGGTTTTATGGCCAAAACCGTTGTAAGTCGCCTTGATATCACTATTGTTAGCATCGCGGATAACTAACGGTCTACCGGCGCTATCGTAGGCAAAGCGGTTAGTGCCATTTTGTGCATCCACCGTTTCATATAACCAGCCTTGACTGCCATAGGTACGCGACATCAAGCGTCCTTCGACATTGATATCGGTGGTTAACCCGTTATAGGTGTATAGGGACTCTAGTCCACCGGAGCGCCCATTAGGAATGGTGCGTCTGCCGGGTCTATCAAGCGCATCAAAATCACTGAACTCGGTATAGTCTGCCGCCGTGCCGTTACCATAGGGCGTTGACTCTCGGGTTAAGCGTCCAAGTGCATCATAATGCTTATCCTGATATTGATAGCCGCCATCGAAGCCCTGAGTTGCCGTGCGCAGTAATCGACCTTGGCCGTCAAAATATTGCTCCGTTTCAGGGATACCTGCACCACTGGTGCGGGTCATTACCACGGGGATGTTGTCGTTGTCCTGGGGCGGATTATTCCCCTCATTGGCGAGTAAATAACGCAAATAGCGGGTTGGACTACCCGTCTGTTTGACCTGCACCGGACGACCGATACCATCGTACTCGGTTTGAGTCACGATATTATTAGGCGCTATCACTTTGGTGGGGAGTCCTAGCCCCATGTCGTATTCGGTGGTGGTGATATGGCCCTTGGCATTGGTGACCTTGTAAGGCAGATAACCATCGTCAGCCTGAGTTGTACCGTCTTTGGTGTAGGTAAAACTGGTTTGCCTTGCGGCCATGGCGCTACACGTACTACTTTGCCCTGTGGTTTTAGTCCACAGTGGCAGACCGTAACTGTTTAATGTGGTTTCTTCGACGCGATTGCAACTGCTATTACTGGCGGTATAGGTCATCTTGATGGGGAGGCGATGTGCACTATCCCAGGTATTGACCGTTTGCAATTGCCACTGCCCCTTATCCATCGTGCCGACGGGGTCATCTCCCCAGTTGCGCAGCGCAGTACTGTGGCTCGTCTTTATCCAGTTGAACTTATTGAGCCACCAATTATTAACATCGGGCACATAATCGGTTTCCGTCACACTGGTATAGGTATTCGCATGACCCTTTATGTAATCTGTAACTGATTGGGTCTGCTTTTTAATATTGCCCCACTCATCCACATCGGTAGGGCTAGTTCCTACCGTCTGCTTTATCTCTGACATCAGGCTCCCATCATCCAGCTCCCAAGACGTCTGCAGCGAGCTGGTCTGAATGTTGTGGTACGCACCTTTGCTGCGCACCAGGCTTGCCTTATGCTGCGGGTTATCGGTCCAAGTATTTTTCAGCTCAGCCACAGTACGCTTGACACCATTTTTGTTCGGCGCTGTCACTGTCTGTGATGTCAGCAATCCCACCTCAGGGAACTTCTGCTTGAAGACACTATGCACCGTCTTATCCCGCAGCATATCCTTTTCCCAGATTTGATTAAATCCGGTAAAGCCACGTCCTTGTAGGTTATACATCGCGCCTTTATAAGCATATTGGGTTTCGTTTTCCCCGCTCTGACCGTTGCTTTGCTTGAAGGACTGCACCACATACATGCTGGAGCCGAAATGCACATAGCCGGTTCCCACTTCATCGAAATCTGTAGTGTAGAGCTTAGCTTGGTCCGCACTGCCTTCTCCGGTTGACAGTGGGCGATAACGCCATTCGCTACTGTTACCTAGGCCATCAGTGACGGATTGCAGATAATCGGTTGCTGCATAATCGCTTGTGGTTTGTCCAGTGCCAGAACCATAGTTACGGCTGAGGTAAGCACCGTATTGTGTGCCCCACATGCTAGAGGCTGCGTTTTGTAACCACGTTTCGTTAAACTGGCCCGTTCCAGGTATACGTGGTCCATAGGTGGTAAGCATGTCAACAAGGCCATCTCCAAATGCATCCACTAAACGTGATTCATAGGCTGAGCCATAGAATGGAGTAGGCTGTTTTACTAAGCCCCAGCGACCATCAGCTTGCAACACAAATTTAATCGCATCGTATTGATAAATCGAATCATCGAAATCTGAACTGACAATTGGTTTACTGGGAACAGTATTTGAACTGTCAACGGGCATATCCCCATAAAGTGCATCCCCACAAAGTGTCCTTTTGATCCCGCTTCCAGAAGTTCCCCCGGGAAACATAACATAGGCACAACCTGTTATAACCCTCGTACCTGGAAGTAATATCTCCTCGGTACCGTCTAAATCAATATCAGCCGTTTGCATGCTGTCGAAGTGCTGAGGATAAATGACATCCATAGGCTCTTGCGCTGTAACAACCACAGAATGGGAACGCTCTTTCAAATGCAGATTGCCCCCAAAAGCTACCCAAGGAGCAAACACGCCGCCCTGATTGAGTTCATAGCCAATTAATCGGTCATTATTTACCATTCGCCACGAAACAATGTCAGGTAATCCATCGCCATTAATATCAACCAACTTTTGAAAAAAATGAAAACCATCACCAATGTGAAACGGATAAGTAGGAGCGTTAGCCCACTGCGCGTTCCATTGCTGCGGAGTGCTGTTATTTAATATAAAACTGAGAAGCTTAGGCACTGGCGCATTTGCCGCGCCACTGCCGCCCAAACTTGAAACCACAAAATCAATCATGCCATTACCATCAATATCGCCAGCCATATTGACATCAACACTGGGTCTTGCAGGCCAGCTTCCCAATTTGGGGTCTATCGGTGTTTCATGAATCAATTGATGCGCAGTGGATGAATAAGGGGCCAGTTTGTTGCCTGAATTCAAATAAGCCCGCCAGTAACCTTTATTGTTCGCAACGGTAAACACCATAAGGTCAACATAACCATCGCCGTTAAGGTCTGTCGCCCCCATCAGTCTATCTGGGCTGGGGAAACGATTCGGATTAAACGGTATCCCCGTTGAAATGTAGGAAAGTGACCCCGACGCAGACAATTGGATATGTAAGATAGTATTGATGGATTTAAAGGGGTCGACTTTACCGTCATTGTCCGCATCAAACGCGACGCAAATCCAGCCATCAGAGACATAATCGTTATAGCAAGCCTTCTCGTGAGTAAAACTATTTTGGCCTAGCATTTCCTGCTCTGCATTAGTGTCATACCCTGGGAAATCTGTGGAACCGTCGCCATTAGCATCACCATGCGGCGTCACTTTATTAATATCCAACTCACCAGAGAACACCGCTTGCCCACCAATGGAGAATTCATTCGCTTTAACCGTTGAAGACTTATCACTCCAAGCCATATTTGTAGAGGGTGTACAACGCCCTTGCGCATCACACTGATGTATCGTTTGTAACAAGTGCCTACCACTTGCCTGACTAAGTAAGTAATTTAAACGGTATTGTAGAACCGACTGGCTCCCTGTACTATTGACCCGAACTTCAGATAAAAGACGAGTACTTGTTGTTAGCCCTCCTGCCAGATAATTTTTCCGTTTATCCACCCGAACATCATAGATAAACTCGACATTACGATCGCCTAGAATACCATTTCCACCCGTATAAAAAATCTGACTTAGAAGGTGCTCGCCTGCGACCGAGTCGTCATACTTATAATCTATTGTATTAGCACCATTTGAGTGCGACTCTTGGGTCACTTTCCAGCTTAATGCAGTGCTTAACCCATTTGGCACAAAGCGACTATTAGCATTTGCACCATAGGTTGCCGAATTTCCATCAGGTTTATAGACAGTAAAACGATTATTACTGTCATTGATATTGCCGTGCTGAACCACTTTAACGAAGGAGTCCATCTCAGTACGATATTCGGTATTAGCTGTGCCATAGGTGCCTGTAATGGCAATCAAACGCTGACCATCGAGGCACAACCTATCAGTTGAGGCACTAAAGGTGACTGCACGGGTAAAGCCATCTTGGGCAAAGGTTGCACCGCAGCGACTAATGCTTGACCCTGCATTGAGTGACCAACCCACACCTAAAATGCCATTCCCCCCTTGGGAGTTATAGCTAAGCGATACAGGTGGCTGAACGCCATTACGTCCTGGCGGTAAATCGATGGGAATGTGATAACTAGCTTGACCACCCGATACGCCAGCTTGCCCTTTAACCGATGCAGCATTGAGATCTACAGCATCAGAAGGTGCAGTGTCACTGCCGCCGGCATCTGCAACAGACACCCGAGATAAATTTTTCCAATCACTTCCAAGCACGGGCAAAGTCACCTGCGTATTGCTCGATAACTTCCAAGCACTGCACGCTGTAGTGCAAGCACGCACTTGATACTGATAGGTGCCAGAAGTGAGCCCCGACAACGCATTATTTGTGGCCGTTCCAGAATACTTAGCGACCCAAGCGCCACCATTCACTCGTTGCTGTAACTCATAACGCGTAGCGCCACTGACGCTCGACCAAGAAACACTAAAAGCCCCAGTTGCATTGGTTGCTGGTGCGGAGATCGAAGTTGGTATCGTTGGAGTTGTCGGCGCAGAAGGGCTGCCAACAAGAATAGAGGGGCTATAAGCGCTACAAAATGAACCTTTACAAGCATTGATTCGGTAGTAATATCCAGAGAGAGTCTTGTTAGGTACCTGTAATATTCGTTTCCAAGACCAGCCACCAGAACAAACCGTGCCACCAACAGCAAACGATTTATAGGCTACAACACCATTATCAGCTTGGCCCAATCCGCTGTATACATTCGTCCAAGCACTACCATCAAGTGACTCTTGGATATTAACGGCAGTAATGGAGCAATCGATACCCCATCGTAATTCGACAATTGACGTAAATCGACTGCCGGAAAGAGTCGGTGCATCCACAGGTAAAGGAATGTTTGGTAATACTGGGTCTATCTCAACCTTCGGTTTCGTCAACGCCGCATAACTCGGTGTTAGCCATACCAGTCCAAGCAATAACATAAAAGCGGCAAAAGATGATTTACGGCGCAGCGTCCACAGTGGCAACATGGCATTCCCTTTAGTTCAAGATCCTTTTTTTTTCAAATCACAATACAAAAATAAACACCCCTAAGCAACAAAGTGAAACACTTTGTTTGGTTTTATTTTACTTTCAAAACAGTGAAGCTATGATGGTTTAATCATAATCACACTTGATAAGTTTATACTTCAATAGCTTCTGAAATCCGCAGTGCATCTTCAATTTCGACACCTAAATAGCGCACGGTGTTATCCAGCTTGACATGTCCAAGCAAGATTTGAATCGCCCGAATATCCTTGGTTCGACGATAAATTAATGTCGCCTTGGTTCTACGCAACGAGTGCGTGCCATACAATTCACTATTCTGCCCTAATTGACTCGCCCAGTTTTTTACCCTCGATCGGTAATAGCTATAACTCATCGGCTGATGAATACTCCTTGGGCTAGGAAATAGATAATCCTCAGCGGTTAATCCCTTTTCGAGCAACCAAGACGTCAGGCTATGCTGAGTTTTTTGGGTAATTTCAAACTGCACGTCACGATGGGTTTTACGCTGTGTTAATCGCACTCGCGGATTGATGATGCCAGATGAGGTAATGTCTTGGACCTTCAAGTGTAATAAGTCACAGGCTCGCAATTTTGAATCAATCGCCAGATTAAGTAACGCTAACTCAGCAATATTATGTTCTAACTCCAAACGAGTACGAATGCGCCAAATCTCTTCCAATTTAAAAGGTCGTTTTTGTCCCATGGGATGACCTTTATTCCAAGCGTCCATATAAACCTCCTCAGGTTGTAATGAATAGACACTTGAAGTATAGGAAATAGCGCTTTTAACTGAGCAAATATGGATTATAAAATCTCATGCATAAATAAAATTAAAGCGGAGTCTAGAAATGAAGTGCTGAATTGCTTTGGGGCAAAGGAGAGTTAGACTTTTAGCTCGAGGTAGTGAGTTTCGGATTAAAATATCTATGAGTTAACGTCCCAATAACTGGCGCGACTATACTGCGTCCGGTACCGAAGGCGAGTAGTTAATTGACTTGTTATAAGTCATTTCCCTACAGAGTTCCATTCTGGCGACAGCGAAGAAACTATGCTGTCTTCGAGTCCTGCAGCCAAATTGAGATGAAACGCACCAAAATGTAAAAGTCCGTGGTCTGGTAAAACATATAGCTCGATGACAGAGCCATTTTGTAAGGCTGATTTAATGTTGCTGTTATTTCGAATATTGGTGCTCTGTGTTGCAGCAGGCTTTCGGTAACCATACATTCTCTTTTTGAGAGGCTGAACTGTTTTGCCAACGTACTTAGGAATGCCGTCCACAACAAAGCTATAGAGAATATTTGAAGATTCTGCCTCCGCCTGAATTTCCAGATCAGGTTCACTATTGGTTAGCGACCAAACACCTACCTTCCTGAATCCAATGTTGGTTAATTTGCTTAGCATAGTTTTGACTTATAACGCCCTGTTAATGAGAAGTAACGCAATGTTGAAGTCGCCGCATACCAACTTAATCACTAAAACCAACGAATACCAAAATGCCACGCGTGCCGAATAACTTTTGAACCATTTGTTATAGCGCATTTTCCAGCGGTTGCATTACTGACAGTACTTTTGCCAATACACTTGAAATACCAGTACCTTTGAGGTACTCAATACTTGTATGACGTCTGGTAGTTTCATCGAATAGCTCATGAAATGGATTTTGTTTCTCTATGATGACAGCAGGCTGTTCATAACCGTTATTGTTAAACTGATCGGCTGTGATATCGATAATGTAACCTTGGCATACTAACCATGCGTGAGTTAGGTTTGAATTATCTTCTAACCCGTGACCACAAACATACTCACTATCTAGTCCATGATATTTCAATAAATATAAGCCAAGCAAATCGCTAGCGTCTCCACAGCAGCCAGCAGGAAAGCCTGATGAAAAATAAAAGCTAGTCATGCTATGAAAGTCAGATTTCTCAAATCCAGCTAGAATATCCCGAATTTGGTATATATTTTGCCTAATATCTTTATTCAAATGAAGCTCCAATATGCATCTGCACTATAACGCCGCGAATAGACCTTAAACGCTTGTATGCGCACTTACCCCAATAAGCTTCGCTCTAGGCTTTCTTTCGTTGGAACCAAGTTTTGTTCAAAAATTTTCTCCACTGACTTGTAAAGAAGCTCATATGTTTGTAGCAAGGTATCCTGCTCTACTGAATTGTCACCATGTGCAGCCTTTGAGCGTTCGTTATACAGTTTTGCCACTTTTTTATATAACAGATAGGCTTTATCACCATCATCAGGCTCTAGGTAAGATGCAACCATTACAGATACTCGAAAACGTAATTCTGCTTTGTCTTTTGTGAAAATAGCCTCTAAAGCCCCCCCACAACAATACGAGACTCATTGGAAGATATTGTTGAAAATAAACTTCATCCAATGAACTTACCGCTAATTTGAGCTCATAATGTTTATAAATAAGACCTATACACCTTTCTAAGTTTTCTGCGATCCAACTAAACGTATTTTGAGAAAGATAGTCATTTGCACCTTTAAGGACTAATACTCGGTTAGTCTCCCACAACGAAACTTCTGGATCGCTATCGTTGAACTCGGCTTTCGATGCAAATGAAACCGATGATATTAAAAAACAGTGTATTTGTGGTGACAGCCCTAAGCGCAAAAGGCTAACAAGGGTCTTTACATAATCATATGCCTCAGCCCCTTCTGGCTTTTGAGTTAAATCGACTTCAAGCTCCCAATGAACAATTTTGTCACTTGAGCCTCTTACCGTTTTCCAAGGAGAAGGAGCAAGTTTATCTCTAGTTGGCGAATCAAGCGCAACCATATGAGGTGACATAAAGTGAGCATACGCACTCCTAGCAATGACACCTTTAGGTAAAACTAACTCATCAAAACTGATTTTGACGCCCGACATACCGAGGTAAACTTTATTATTATCAAAAATCTTCATAATCATTTTTAGCCTGTGCGCATAATGCTCAAAGTAGGCGCGCAGTATTTGAGCGTCGCCCTGTCTTTGCTTGTTAGCACTATTTACCTTTACCACCAGTACTGTCTTTCACTAATCTTACAGGTGGCGGTGGAGGTGGAGGTGGAGGTGCTGGTTTATCTTTTGACATGCTACTGCCCCTTACTTTTTCTGTGGTTTTGATTTAATTTGCCCAGATCTACATCCTCTCTAAGGATTCTCTTTGGAGGTGGTGCCGGTGGTGGTGGTGGCATTGATGGTTTCGGCTTTTCGCTCATTCAGTAATTCCTTTAAATCATCCGAAAAATCAACCTTTAAGGTAGTATTGTCAAACTTACCATTAATTTCTAGTGGAGATTTAGAGTTAATTAATTCTATTGGTTTTGAAATTTGTACCTTAAATTCCTTCTCTACTGAATTCTTATCAACCCCTGAAAGAGAAAATATCAAGAATGCGATAGCAAGAGGTAATGAAGTAAGAATCAAGTATGTATTACATTTATGCAAAAATTCAGATCGCTTATCATTAACAACTGTATTGGCAGAAGAGCACTCGTTGTAGTACTTAAATATATATTCATTGAAGTGCTTTTCAACAAGTTCATCGCATTCATCATAATCTCTGTACGTTTCAATTAGTTTATTTCGATAGTTTTCTGTTGTTAGTGCAGACGGTATAAATTCATAGGTATGCCCATAGAACGATCTTAAAAAATACGACACGCTAGTAATGAAAAAGCCAACGCTAACCGAAAAAACACCTCCGAAACAGAAGTTCCATAAACTTCCATTTTCAAAAGAAATTCCGTTGACCAAAATTGCATATACGCTGGTTATAGATAAGAGCAGCGCCAAAGGAATTTGTAGGCGAGATAATATCTTTTCCCTTGCTTCCACTTCGTGAAAGTATAGCTTCTCATATAGTTCAAATCGCTTTTCGTCGTTCATATTCTACTTGTTGTACATTCTGATGGTAGCTGGCTGCTAATATTTTATTACGTTTATCTCGTTAGAGCAGTAAAAACACGCATAGTTAACTATTTGTATGCAAAGAACTTATCAGCTTTCCATCAAATACACCACCGAGAAAAAATCGCATGAGCGTTTTCGAAACGTATGAACTAAAACTAGAGTCACATAATCAATTGATTTCAGATATCTTTATTTGTTATCAGTTGAGTTAATGTGCACTCACATGCCTTAAAAAACACTCAAAAACATCTAAGTTTAAATACAATTGTATAGTCGCCATACTTTGTTAGTAGCTTTGCTGTAATACTTGGTAAATAAGTAAGAACTTGTAGGAAAAAGAGGCGGGGAAACTTTCGATTAAACTCATGAACTGAAAACGCTTTGGGGCAGAAATGGCTTATGATGATCGCTCTAACACTTACTATGCCATAACCATGCAAACTTAATATGTCCCTCCCCTTAACTAAGTCTGCATAGGTCCAATATGATAATAAGATCTATTCATTTAGGGTATACCCCAAGCAAACCAGTATCACTCCACAGCCAATTGGTTCGTTATATATTGATTTCAAACCCTGCTCGCACTATCATCGTAAACCATACTCTAAAAATACCAAATGAGGCAAAATGTTTATTCGGGCCTACCTGCGCGCATCAACAGATGAACAAGATGCCAATCGAGCCAGAAATGAGTTGGTTCAATTTTCAGAAAGTAAAAATGTTCGCATAGCCAGTTTTTATACCGAGACACAATCAGGGGCTAAAATTGAACGGCCTGAACTTGGGCGCTTGATCATGGACTCTCATCCTGGCGATGTTTTACTCATAGAAAAAGTCGATAGATTGTCTCGCCTCCCCTTTGAGCAATGGAAGGTGCTAAAGAGTAAGTTGGTAAAGGCCAATATTCATATTGTTGTTGTTGACCAACCAATGACACATGGGATCTTAAATGGCACAGAAGAACATACCATGATCGCAAAAGTGCTCACGGAGTTCATGATTGATTTAGCCGCTGCAATGGCCAGAGATGATTATGAGACAAGAAGAAAGCGACAAGCGCAAGGCATCGAAAAGGCAAAAACCTTAGGCAAATACCTTGGACGTCAGCCTGACCATGGATTAAGGCAAAATATTCGGTTACTACTAGATGAAGGGAAAAGCTGGTCACAAGTGCAGAGTCTGCTTAAATGTAGTCGTTCTACCATTGCCAAAGCGGCTAAGTTAAATGAGCTAAAAAACGATGAATCAGTTCTCTAGAGATTTGATTCATCCTAGCGCAAAAAAAGCTCCGCTGAAAGGAAGAAACGGGGCGAAATGGGTCTGTTTTTGACCAGCGTCAATCAGTCTGGGGTAAAGTTTGTAGTGGCAGACTCAAAATATGAATGTTGAATTATTGTTCTGGTCTAATCCTATCGGACATAAATGGCTCGCCCCCCCCTATGGGGGCTGGCTATCTAGGCGTTATTCACCATGGTTCTAGATAGTTGCCAAATTATCTGTGACAAGTGGTGATTCTAGCAGTTTAATTATCTCCGCTACAGAACAACCCACCAAGTTATTAACTCAACTCACCACTGAATCCCAAAGAGCTTTTCTATCGATATGGCAAACAGACTGCACGATCTTCCCTTCTGAATTGAGAGTCAAAATGTCCACCCCCTCACAGTAGATACTTCTGTCGGATGCTTGCCAAACTATCACGCCACACTTCGACGCATGGAGTGCCCATTCCCAAGCGTAGTTATTAGTACTGGAACAGCCGAAAAGCTTCATCGTGTCGAATGTCATATCAGGGAAATTGACCCAAGCCACTTTCTCAAGATGGTCCTTCATGCCCGACTTTAGAATTACCGGATGCGGTTTGTCGATATATGTAGCTTCGTCAGCCATGGAGGAGACGATCAAATCTGCATTCCGTTGCACCCAACCATTCACATAGTCAAGGACTGTCTGAGGTACGGAATCTAAAATAGAATTATTAACTTCCACTTCCACTTCCCTAGATTAAAATAAGATATTTAATTTAATAACTTAATTTCCAATATTAAGTCAATGTAATTTTTGTAGTAGGGTGTACTGGTCCAAACTGGACACTTTTACTTGAGAATTTTCAAACTCTACAGGTGACAGATTGTCATTAACAGAATGAAATCGCTCCAAGTTGTAATATTTCATGTAAGCCGCCACATCTTGCTTCATAAACGCCCTTGTTGGTTGATTAACTTTAAAAATCCAATCGTGTTTCAAGCTACCAAAGAAACGCTCAACAACGGCATTATCCCAACTCGCACCCACATCATCCATGCTGGCTCGGATACCATAGCTCGATAGCAGCCTACCGAATTGCTTACTGGTATATTGCGAGCCTGTGGAATGGCTTTGCACAAATAACTACAGAGTGCTTCCTGAGCGCCCAGTATGATGCTTAAAACCCTTGTTTCATCGTCATTCATAACCTACAGATTAAAAATCACCCCGCATCAACCAAACTCTAGACATCAAGATTGGCAACATATTTTTTAGCGGAGTCTTTGAGATACGCCTTAACTTTATCACGGACCTTATCATAATCACTTGGCGAAAAAGTACAATGCATTGCGACTCTAAATATATCATTACCGATACCCTCCCATAGGTAATGACTGTTACAATTTATCTTATTAAAGGCCACTACACTTATAAATAATGATAATACTCCTCCCCCCCCTCCTGACATATTAACTCCAGAATTCATACAGTTTACATAATTTCCATTCCGAGTATTCCCATCCCATATTGACATAGCTTTACTTCCATTGCCGGCTTTCATTAATGATCTTGAAAGTTGGGTTATATAACCATCCATAAAACCTCTATCGGCATCAGCAATCCCTGGCATACAACATTCGGCATCACGACAATTTTGTTTTAATACATCAATTACTCTTTCACCACCATAAATATTTCTTATTTCATTTAAAGTATCATTATGAAAGAAGTTCATATTTCTCCACCCTGCATCATCATTACAAACAACATACCCGGGATATGCTGACAAAACATTGCATAAAATAGTATACCAAACATCCAAGTAACTTTGTCCTTCCTGTAGTACATAAGTTTTCATATATTCTCTAGTGCGCAATTGGGCATAAAGCAAACTATCCTGAACATCTTGAGCTAAAGGATGGTTTGGAATGGCGTAAAGAGTTGAAAAATTAACAGTATTCATATTCAATCCAAATTAACTTTAATTAACACGCTTAATTATTTAAAATAATATCTATTTATTGATTTTTCAGCTTTTAATGAGTCTTTTAATTAATAATTTTAGTTTGCAAAACTATATAAAAATAAAATATTTTGATTAAAAAAAGTTTAAATGACTACATTAACCAAAGTCCATAATTAAATCCAGAAGTGCGATACTAGCGAATTAAGCTACTAGCTGGCTAGAAAGCTCCATTAACACTATCACACATTTAGAGTAAAAAATAATTCAATTCATTACAAAATCCCATATTTCAATTCAACATTTATCAAACAATTTATTTATTACAGAAAAGTTATCAGTAAGTTCAACAGAGTGCAAAATACAACATCGATTACAATTTCACGGTTATTCTAGGTTATTCATAATCGGATAGTAGCGATACTAAATTAACCTTGTTCTTTATCAATAAGCTAAATAATAGCTGGCACATTTTTCAGATAATAATTAAACAAAATAATAATTAAACAAGATAATATCATCTATCTTTAGTAAAGCAACTTAACTGCCTGTTAATATTTTTCATGATAAATCCAACCATCGTAACCTTCCATTATTTATGGTATTATCTTCACTTCCACCATCGAGCCATAAAAATCAAACCATTAATCGCCATTAATTTTGCATATTTTTATCTACATCAAACTTAGATAATATAAAAGAGCTAGTTACATTTTCAGCATTAAATTCCGACAACACTTTATCAAATAATGTGATTAATATCTTGATATAATATCTAGCGTCAATGGCTGAGCGAAATTTATTTTAAGTAATTATATATTCAGGTATCCAGGCCGGTTCAATATCGCTGTTTAAAATAAAAATCCACCTTGCCATCTTAAAATTAAAAAAATTTTGCTACGTTTTCCTAGACTACTTATCTATACACTTTAAAAGGTTTTAGATATAAAAACCGAAACTATATGATTTAGCTTTATAACTAAGATGTCAGACATTGTCTTTCAGATAGTGGAGTACGCATCAGATCTTAAATACATTTATTTTAATTTCAACTGGTAACTAATAATAATTAACCCCATGTTATCCATAATAATTAATTTTCTTTCATGACTTTAGAGTACAAAAAATGTAAAGCTCATTACAATGGTGACAATCGACTGCTATATTGACTTGCGCAAGCTAAAAGTTACCTCATTTATCACTATTTGCATTAAAATCTCACAACTGCATTTGACCAGAGTCATCCCTCAATTTACCGAATGTCTCTATCGTTTATTTTAGTATCAGCACTTCATTTTTACTTGCTATCGCAGAAATAATCATCCTCAGAATTTCCAATACTCTTTCAAGTTATTTATTTTAAATAAATCATCAAATTCTTCATCAGTAGTAAGCTATTTTTATATAATCTAAGGCTACTACATTTGAGGTTATTTTTCATGTATTTATTGCTACGTTTAATAGATTTAAAATATCTACAACAATTTAAATCATTTAACAAATATCAGTATCGTTCGAAACATGAAAATTTATCAACTCATTTTAATATTTTAATACTTTCCCATTAAAATAGTAGCGATCAAAAAAATCATTCTTTTGCACTATAGATTTAATGCTCCTTGTAGATTAGAAAAAAATAAGCTGAACTAAAACCGTAGCCGCAGATCTGAGCGGCATCGCCTATCAGCTTACCCATCAACCGTGTCAAAACCTCGCTATAAAACAACCCACTGGAAGCAATACAACCAAGCCTTAATCAACCGCGGTTCACTTACCTTCTGGATTGATGAGGAGGCAATCGCTAAGTGGAAAGCCAAGGTCGAGCAGCCCAAGCAAGGTCGTCCTCGTGTGTTTAGCGACTTAGCCATTACCACTGCGAGCCTTACAGGGCTTCATCAATTCGGTGTTTAAACTGGGTGACATCCCATTATCTTGCCCGCATTACACCTGCATCAGTAAACGCGCGAAAACGGTCAATATTGCTTTTAAAACCAAGACTCGCGGCGCCATTGAGCACTTAGCTATCGACTCGACAGGCTTGAAGATCTATGGCGAAGGTGAGTGGAAAGTGAAGAA